>CALJLX010000549.1 GCA_937982495.1 uncultured Desulfuromonas sp. | reverse complement strand
TCCCAGATCGCCTTGGCGGTGGCGAAGGAGTGGTTGCCGTCCCCCATGGCGTAAAGGAGCACCGGCCGGTCTTCGACCTGATAGCGCTCGGCGAAGCGACGCGGATCGGCCAGACGTTCCAGGGCCTGCCCGACCCGGGCGATGACGGCCGGATCGGCCACCCGCCGGCCGCGCAGATGGCCGCCGCCCAGCATCAAGGGGAAATCGTAGGCCAAGGGCAGTTCGAACTCCGCCAAGGGCTCGATGACGGTCATCTCGGGATCGTCGATCAGTACCATGATATGCGGCAGTTCGATGGGCGCCTTCTCCCGCACCCGGATGCGGGGGGGCAGGCGGTCGAGGATCGTCCCCTCGGTGGCGCGGATGAGCGAGGTGGAACCGGGCCGATAGTCGTAGGCTTCGAGATCGAGCGCAACCATCAGCCCCGTGCGCGCCGCGCCCGTCTCCGTCCGCCGTTCGACCAGCATGAACCCCGGCGGCTGGGCTTCGAGAACCCCCTCGGCGAGATAGCGTTCCATGGTCCCGTTGATGGCGGCGATGCGCGCGGCACCGTCTGCCTCGTCGAGATAGACCTCGGGGAAGATCAGGTGGAGGGTCGAGGGATGCCCCTCGGCCAGACGCTCGACTTCATGCCAGTATTCGGGCTGCGAGGTATACTGGTCGCAGGCGATCACCGCCCAGCGGGTCGGATCGAGATCGGCTCGGGGGAGCAGAAGGGTCGGCACCTGAAGGGCAAGGGCGGCAAAGGGCATCGGCGGCATCCTTGACTGAAACGGCATGGGGAAAGAGACAACGGAAGTTCTATAGTTAGCACATCCACGGGCGGTTTGAAAGCCGGAATCGGCGCCGTCGCCTGTCGTCAAAAGATCTCGGGATAGCGCCCGGGCTCGGGCGGCGGCATCCTTTGCATGGCGCATTCGTCGGCCAGGGCGGCGAGCAGGACTTCGGCGTCCTGGCACCGCGAGCGGGGAAAGGCGATTTCGACCAGGGCCTCCCGGGAATCGAGGGTACGGACGAAGGCCAGGCCGTCGTAACTTTCGAGAATAAAGCGCAGATAGCCGATTTCGTCCCGGGGCACTAAAAAATGACGTTTTTCGAATAATTCCATACGCTTATGAACCTACTTCCGGCACCGCCGGGAAAGCCCTTCGCCCGCGATTTTTCCTTGACGAAAAGGGGCTCCGGTCGTTATTCTCAATGAAGATTTTTTAGCGAGATTAAAATGATCGTTGCCGTGCCCAAGGAAATCAAAACCCACGAATACCGGGTCGGGCTGACCCCGGCGGGTGCGCGCGCCCTGGTCGAGGACGGACACCGGGTGCTGATCCAGACCGGCGCCGGGGCCGGCGCCGGAATCGAGGATGCCGACTATCGGTCGGCCGGCGCCGAACTGGTGGGGGATGCCGGAAAACTCTATGCCGTCGGGGAGATGATCGTCAAGGTCAAAGAACCCCTCCCCGCCGAGTATTCCCTGCTGCGCGGCGGCCAACTGCTCTTTACCTATCTGCACCTCGCTCCCGATCCGAAGTTGACCCAGGCCCTTCTGGAGCGGGATGTCACCGGTATCGCCTACGAGACGGTGGAGTTGGCCGACGGCTTTCTGCCCCTGCTTCACCCCATGAGCGAAGTGGCCGGGCGCATGTCCGTGCAGATTGGCGCGCACCTGCTGCAGCGGGAACAGGGGGGCAAGGGCCTGCTGCTCGGCGGCGTTCCCGGCGTGCGACCGGCGCGGGTGGTCATTCTCGGCGCCGGCACGGTCGGCGGCAACGCCCTGCGCATCGCCGTCGGCATGGGTGCCGACGTGCGCGTCATCGACATCGACAGCCGCCGCCTCGCCGTTCTCGACGACCATTACGGCAACCGCATCCAGACTTTGATGAGCAATTCCCAGACCATCGAAGAGGAGGTGCGCGGCGCCGACCTAGTCATCGGCGCGGTACTGGTCGCCGGTGCCCGGGCACCGATCCTGGTGCGCCGCCCCCTCGTCGCCGCCATGACCGCCGGCAGCGTGATCGTGGATGTGGCCGTCGACCAGGGCGGTTGCGTCGAAACCATTCGCCCCACCACCCACGACCAGCCGAGCTATGCGATGGACGGAGTCATTCATTACGGCGTGGCCAACATGCCGGGAGCGGTGAGCCGCACCAGCACCTTCGCCCTGACCAACGCCACTCTCCCCTATGTACGCCGGATCGCCGGACGCGGCCTGACTGAAGCAATCCGGGAGGATGCGGCCCTGCGCAACGGGGTCAATACCATGGCCGGCAAGCTGTGCAACCGGCCCGTAGCCGAGGCCCAGGGCCTGAATTGGAGCCCCTGCCCGCTTTAGCCGCGGCCGACGACGAAACGACAAGTTCCTCGCACTATCTTCTTTTCAGCCAATAAACCTCCTCCAGAGTCGGCTGATTTCCCGAAAAGAAGATATTTCCGCGATCCCCGGGTTCCCCGCCCGGGGTTTTTTTTCGTCTTCTCCCTGCCCGTTGTCACCCATCAGCTCAAAGTGCCAATCTTGGCACATCCGACCACCGACCAAAAGGATAATTCTTGGGCGAAAAACCCCAACCTGAACATAGTGCGCCATAATGACACAGACATGCGCAAAAATGGCACACAATTTCACGATGACACACCTAAAAAAATCCCCGGGATAACCGTGAAAACGGCATGACAAGTACACAGACTAATGTTTTTACTATGTTTTTATTTTTAATCTCGAAAAATAACACAATCTGGCAAGGCTCTTGCTATAACGTATACAGCCAACACGTTGGCACACCATGAGCTCATTCGACCGATCACCATATGACACAAAGCAGCCAGGAAAGGAGCCCCGCCATGGGAAGAGCCGTCAACCAACCGAAAAAGTACATTGTCTCCTGCCGGATCAACGGCAACGAAATGGAGACCCTGAACAAGATCGCCCAGGAAGCGGGCACCAACATCAGCGACCTGCTGCGCCAGAGCATTTTCCGCCTGGAACAGGACTTGCGCGCCGGCCTCTGAACCCTTCTTTCCGCCCGGCGTCCCAGCCCCGCCCTCGGGACGCCGGCCCCCCTTCCCTCCCCCCTCCGCGCAGCCTTTTCCCTTGACTTATCCGGCAGTTTTGCTAGTCTGCGAAACTTGATTTTTCCCTCCCGGAGGCCTTTCCATGGACTATAAAGACACCCTCAATCTGCCCGTCACCGACTTCCCCATGCGCGCCAACCTGCCCCAGCGGGAACCGGAAATTCTCAAGCAATGGGAAAGCATGGAACTGTATCAGCGGCTTGATACGGCCGGACGGGGACGTCCCACCTTCATTCTCCATGACGGCCCCCCCTACGCCAACGGCCACACCCATATCGGCCATGCCCTGAATAAAATTCTCAAGGACATCATCCTCAAGAGCCGTCGCATGGAAGGCTTTTATGTGCCCTATGTGCCGGGCTGGGACTGCCACGGCCTGCCCATCGAGCTGATGGTCGACAAGCAACTGGGCTCGAAGAAGCGGGAGATGAGCAAGGCCGAGATTCGTCGCGAGTGCCGCACCTACGCCAAAAAGTGGGTGGACATTCAGAGCGAGGAGTTCCAGCGTCTCGGCGTGCTCGGCGACTGGAGCCGTCCCTACCTGACCATGACCGCCGACTACGAAGCCGCCACCGCCCGGGAACTGGCCCGCTTCGCCGAGCGCGGCGGGCTCTACAAAGGGAAGAAGCCGGTGCACTGGTGCTCCTCCTGCGTCACCGCCCTGGCCGAGGCGGAAGTGGAATACGCCGACCACAGCTCGCCGTCCATCTACGTCAAGTTTCCCTACGCCGACGAATTGCCCGGGGAACTGGCGACGCTGGCCGGGAAGAGGCTCGCCTTCGTCATCTGGACCACCACCCCCTGGACCATCCCCGCCAACCTCGGCGTCAGCCTCAACCCCGCCCTGCCCTATGTGGCGGTGGAAACGGGCGGCGAAGTGCTGATCATGGCCGAGGGGCTTTACGCCGGGGTGCTGAAAGCCCTGGGCATCGGCGACTACCGGGTGCTCGCCGTCTTCGATCCCACCCCCTTCGACGGCAGGAACTGCCGCCATCCCTTCTATGATCGGCCGTCGCTGCTCATGCTCGGCGATCACGTCACCCTCGAAGCGGGGACCGGCTGCGTCCACACCGCCCCCGGCCACGGCCAGGACGACTATCAGATCGGCCTGAAATATGGCCTCGACATCTACAATCCGGTGGACGACTACGGCCGCTACCGCGAGGAACTGGAATTTTTCGGCGGCATGAAGCTCGACGAGGCCAACCAGGCGGTCAACGCCAAACTGGCGGAGGTCGGTGCCCTGCTCGCCGAGAGCAAGGTCTCGCACAGCTATCCCCACTGCTGGCGTTGCAAGAAGCCGATCATCTTCCGCGCCACCGAACAGTGGTTCATTTCGATGGAGACCAACGCCCTGCGGGACAAGGCCCTGGCCCACATCAACCAGGTGGAATGGATTCCCCGCTGGGGCCGGGAGCGTATCTTCGGGATGATCGAGAATCGCCCCGACTGGTGCGTCAGCCGCCAGCGCAACTGGGGGGTACCGATCACCGTCTTCTATTGCGAGAAGTGCGGCGAGGCCCTGGCCGACGGCAAGATCATGCACCACGTCGCCGACCTCTTCAACGAAACGGGAAGCGACCTCTGGTACGAGAAGGACGCGAAAGAGCTGCTCCCCGCCGGCACCGCCTGCCCGAGCTGCGGCCACGACGGCTTCAGCAAGGAGATGGATATCCTCGACGTCTGGTTCGATTCCGGCGTCTCTCACGCCGCCGTGCTGGAACAGCGTCCCGAACTGAAATCCCCCGCCGATCTCTACCTGGAGGGGAGCGACCAGCATCGCGGCTGGTTCCATTCGAGCCTGCTCGCCGCCGTCGGCACCCGCGACATCGCCCCCTACAAGGCGGTGCTGACCCACGGCTTCGTCGTCGACGGCAACGGCAAGAAGATGTCCAAATCCCAGGGGAACGTGGTCGCCCCGGAAGAGGTCATCAAGAAGTTCGGCGCCGAAATCCTGCGCCTGTGGGTCGCGGCCCAGGACTACCGGGACGATATCCGCATCAGCCCGGAGATTCTCCAGCGCCTCTCCGACGCCTACCGGCGCATCCGCAACACCGCCCGCTACATCCTCGGCAACCTGCACGGCTTTGACCCGGCAGCCGATGCGGTGGCCGACGGCGAGCTGCTGGAAATCGACCGCTGGGCCCTGTCCCGCCTGGAGCGCCTGGTAGGGCGGGTGGAAAAGGCTTACGACGACTACGAGTTCCACATCCTCTACCATGCCGTGCACAATTTCTGCAGCGTCGACATGAGCGCCTTCTACCTCGACGTGCTCAAGGACCGCCTCTACACCGCCCCGGCCACGAGCCCGGCACGGCGCAGCGGCCAGACCGCCATGTACCGCATCCTCGACGCCCTCACCCGGTTGATCGCCCCGGTCCTTTCCTTCACCGCCGACGAAATCTGGCGGGAGCTCCCCGGCAAGCGCGAGGAAAGCGTACATCTGGCGAGCTTCCCCCGTTTCGAGACGAGCCTGCTCGACGCCGATCTCGAGGCCCGCTACGACAAGTTGCTGGCGGTGCGCTCCGATGTTTCCAAGGCCCTGGAAACGGCCCGGACCGACAAACTCATCGGCCACTCCCTCGACGCCCGCGTCCTGGTCGAAGCTCCCGCCGGCGAATGGCGCGATCTGCTTGCGAACTATCGCGACGAACTGGCCACCCTCTTCATCGTCTCCCAGGCGGAACTGGTCGACGATCTCCCCGGCGACGCCGCCGTCGGCTCCGAGGTTCCCGGCCTCAGGGTGTGGGTGGAGAAAGCCCAGGGCGAGAAATGCGAGCGCTGCTGGAACTACGCCGTCACCGTCGGCTCCGTCACCGAACATCCGTCCATCTGCGCCCGCTGTCTGGAAGCGTTAAAGTAAGGCTGAAGGGGTTTAGGCTGAAGACTGAAGGCAAAAGTATTCTTCGGTCTTCAGCCTTCAGTCTTCAGCCTTTTACCTTGGAGTCCCCGTGCCTTTCCGTTACCGTCTGCTGCTCATCGTCTCGCTGGTGGTGCTGGTTGTCGACCAGTTGAGCAAGTTCTATATCGACCGTCGCTTCGCCCTGTACGAATCGGTGACCGTCTTCGAGAATTTCTTCCATATCACCTATGTCCGCAACAAGGGGGCGGCCTTCGGCATTCTCGCCGACAACGCCTTCCGGGTGCCCTTCTTCATCACCGTCGCCACCCTCGCGGCGGTCGGCATCCTCTGGTACCTGCGGCGGATTTCCGACCGGCAGCGCCTGCACATCTGGGCCATGGCCCTGGTCTTTTCCGGCGCCGTCGGCAATCTCATCGATCGGGTACGCCTCGGCGAGGTCATCGACTTTCTCGATGTGCACTGGTACCGGCACCACTGGCCAGCCTTCAACGTCGCCGACTCGGCCATCAGTATCGGTGTCGTTTTGCTGTTGCTCGATATGTGGCGGGAAGAGCGGGCAAAGAAACACGCGGACGCCTGAGCCCAGCCGCTCTTGAAATGAAAAAAAGCCGTCCCGATCGGGGGCGGCTTTTTTCGTTGGGAGAAAAGATGTTCACCAGGGACGGCGGTTCAGAACATCTGACTGTTGATGCGGGCCAGCAAGGACCGGGCGGGCTGAAATTCGGGATCGATGTTGAGGGCGCTTTCGCAGTCGGCGTGAGCCTGGGTGAAGAGGTGCATGGCATAACAGGTCTGGGCCCGGCCCCAGTAGCCTTCGACCTGGTTGGGATTGATCGTCAGGGAACGGTCGTAATCGGCCAGGGATTTATCCAGGGCATGAATCACCCGGAAAGCCAGCGCCCGATTGTTGTAGCAGCGCACGTTACTTTCGTCGAAGAAAATCGCCCGGGAAAAGTCGCGGATAGACTGTGGATAGTCGGCGATGCCGAAGTAGGCCATGCCCCGATGGTTATAGATCAGGGAACGCACCGGCTCGCTGAGTTTGAGTCGCAGAATCCGGCTGTAAAAGGTAATCGCCCCCTCCATATTTCCCTGTCCGTGGGCGTTGTGGGCCTCCAGCATCAGCTTGTCGAGACGGCGTTGCCCGGTCAGGGACGCCAGTTCCGTGGGCGGCTCGAATTTCTGGCGGAAGTGGGGCGGCAACGTCCCGTTGGCGCAGGCGTTGAGTTGCTCACGACGGCAACGGTCCTGTTCGCGAAGTTCCTGCTGATAATCCCGGATTTCCTGAAAAATCAGATCGGAAAGGGTCAGGTTCGCGTTGAGGGCGGCGAGCTTGCGTTTGATCAGCTCGTTGGGCAAGGTGATGTCCGATTTGTAGATCAGCTCGTGTTCGACCTCGGCCCAGGCATCCTGCAGAATCGTGCGCAACTGGATCTCGCAAACCTTCTCGCAACCGGGCAGCACCTCGACAAAGTCTTCCGTCTCCACCGGAATCAGCAGATGCAACGAGACGTAGCCGAACTCGCGAAATGAGTTGCGCGCCCCCTTGTGCTCAATCTCCACCACCGGGAAATGCTCGGCCAGAATCCCCTCGATGGTTTCCACATCCTCCAGGAATGGGCAAACGATGCGGATGCCGAGCAGATCGGTAAGCAAGACAGGCTCTCCCCCCTTGCGGGAAAGCTTCAGCAGCTTTTCGAAATAGCCGTCGAAGCGCTTGACCCGGGATTTGATGGCCGGACTCTGCCCCTGTTCCTCCAGCAAAAGGCGGATTTTACGCACGAGTTCCTGAAGCACCGCCTCATGCATCGGCCGCAACCGCTCATAGATCGCCTTGTACTCGTTGCGTTCCGCGATCCCCCAAGAGGGGGCGGACCGCGCCGATGTCTCTGTCATAGCCATTCCCGTCCTTCCGTAAACCCTATTCCTCTCGGGAGCAAAGCCGTACTTCCTGAGCGTAGCCGAAGGGCCGATCAGGGTCCCGCGACTCTCGCCGTCGCTGCTTCATCGTGAAAAACAAAGAGGTTGCGCCCCTGCTGCTTGGCTCGGAACATGGCATCGTCCGCGCGCTTTATGAGCGTTTCGGCCTCCGCCCCGTCGCGGGGGAAGATGCTGATGCCGATACTGGTGGTGACCGTCAGGGTCTGATCGCCGACCGTCAATGGCTGAGCAAGACCGACGAGAACCTTCCCGGCCAGACGCTCGACGTCGGCGGTCTCCGCCACATCTTCCATCAGGATAATGAATTCGTCACCGCCGAAGCGGGCCACGGTATCGGCATCGCGGACCAGGGCGGTCAAGCGCTGGGCCACCGCCTGCAAAACTTCATCCCCGGCTTCATGGCCATGGCTGTCGTTGATCGTCTTGAACCGATCCAAGTCGAAAAAGAGGAGCGCCAGCAACGCGCCGGAACGACGGGCGCGGCTCATGGCATGTTGCAGGCGATCGGCGAAGAGCAGGCGGTTGGGCAAGCCGGTGAGGTTGTCATGATGGGCCAGATGCTTGAAGCGCTCTTCGTTCTCCGCCAAGCGCAATTCGGCCAGCTTGCGTTCGGTAATGTCCTGAACCATCCCCACGGCATACTCGGGCCGTCCTTCTTCGTCCAGCAGCCAGGCCACGGTGACCGCCCCCCAGAGATCCCGTCCGCTGCGATGCACAAACCGCTTGTCGTAGGCGAAAAAGTGCTTTTTACCCTGACGGACTTCTTCGTAATGGGATTGGGTCACCGCCAGGTCTTCGGGATGGGTGACGTCCTCGACCCTCATACCGAGGATCTCCTCGGGCGAGTAGCCGAGGAACCGGCAGTAGGCGGGATTGACCTGAAGAAAACGCCCTTCGGGGGTGAGGGTTGCGATACCGACGCCGGAAAGCTCGAAGATCGCGCGAAAGCGCGCTTCGCTTTCGCGCATCGCCTGGGTCGCACGCATCGTCCGGATCGCCAGGGCATACATCGACGCCAGACGCTCCAGCAGCTCCAGATCCTTGGCATGATAATCCCGTTCCGCGTTGGCCAGAGCGATGATGCCCAGCAACCGGCCATCGGCCAAAGCCGGAACACCGACGAAACGGCGGATTGCCACATGCCCGCCGGGGATGCCGGTGGACCGGTAATCGGTTGCGGGTTCGTTGCAGAGAATCGGCTGCCGCTCTTTGAGAATCCAGCCCCAGAGCCCATGAAAGCTGTGAAAGACGAATTTTTTATCGGGAACCTGGCAGGCCTCCCAGATGTCGCGGGTCATGGTCGGGCAGACCATGGCGCCGGTGCGAGGATCGATGAAGCCGACAAAGCCATGGGGGCTGTCGGTCAAGGTTTTGGCCTCATCGAGAATGACGTGGGCAATTTCGTCCAGGGCCGAAGAACGGAGCAGCAGTCGGCTGAGTTCGGCGACCGCCCGGTTGACCTTGAGTTCCCATTGCAGATCGTCCTGGGCCTGACGGCGTTCGTCGATCTCGGAGACGAGTTGCCGATTTTTTTGAGAAACTTCCCGCAAGCCCCGCCGGACCTGGAGGCGGCTGAAAGCCGTGACGACAAAGAGCAGCACCAGACCGACGCCCATGATGCGCAGGGCGGTCGGCAACCACTCGGGCAGGAGGGAACGGCTTTCACCTCCGACCCAGCGCGCCAAAGCCTGCTGATAGATGGAATCCCGCGACTGTTTCCACTCTCGAAGCGCGTCATCAAACGCCCGCACCAAGGCCGGATCGATTTTCTTAGCAAAGGCGACCCGGATCGAGACGGGGCTGAGCAGCACCGAGGTCTTGCGCAGATGCGCAAGATCGTCGCCGGCGAGGGCTTCCAGTCGGCCCAGCAGACCGGCATCGGCCTGGCCGTCGCGCACCGCCCGCAACACGCCGGGGAAATCGTCGCACTCGACAAAGTGCAAGCGCAGGGCGAACCGTTCGGCCGTGCGCAGCAGTCCCTGAGGGCCGTCGTAGTGGATATTTTGTCTGACCACCGCCACCCGCTTGCCGTCGAGATCGAGGATCGTTTCGATTTCGGCGCCATCCGGAGCGACGATCTGCCCCCAGGAGGCAAAGACCGTCTCATCGCCAAAGGCGAAACGTTCGCCCCGTTCCGGTGAATAGGCAACCGTCGGCACCAGGTCCAGGCTGCCCGTTTCGAGCCGCCGCAGGCTTTCCTCCAGACTTCCCGGCACATAGGTTAAATCCCAGCCTTCGCGGCGCGCAACCTCTTCCAGCAACTCGGCGAAGAATCCTTGGGCTCTCCCTTTCATATCGTAACCGAGCAAGGGCATGTTCTGATAGACGCCGACCCGCAAGGGGGTCGCCGCGAAGGCGCAGGCGC
>CALJLX010000548.1 GCA_937982495.1 uncultured Desulfuromonas sp. | reverse complement strand
GGACCAAGACCCCGGATCTTTCCGAATGGCAGCGGATCATCAAGCGCATCAAGGAGCCGGCCTCGGAAACGACCATCGCCATCGTCGGCAAATACGTGGAGTTGACCGAGAGTTACAAGTCTTTGGCCGAGGCCCTGATTCACGGCGGCATCGCCAACGACTGCCGGGTCAACCTCAAGTATGTCGATTCCGAGGCCCTGGAGCGGCATGGTGTCGGCAATGCCTTCGACGGGATCGACGGCATTCTCGTTCCCGGCGGTTTCGGTGAGCGGGGGAGTGAAGGGAAGATCGCCGCCATTGAGTTCGCTCGGCAGAACAAAATTCCCTTCTTCGGCATTTGCCTCGGCATGCAGATGGCGGTGGTGGAATTTGCCCGCCATGTCTGCTCCATCGAGGATGCCTATTCCGCCGAGTTTCGCGAGGGGGCGAAAAATCCAGTCATCCACATCATGGAAGGGCAGAAGACCGTCAAGGGCAAGGGCGGCACCATGCGTCTCGGCGCCTATCCTTGCGAACTGGCCGACGGTACCCTGGCACGGCGGATTTACGGGAAGAAGAAAATTTCCGAGCGCCACCGCCATCGCTACGAATTCAATAACGCCTATCGCAAGCAGTTGGAAAAGTGCGGACTGACCCTTTCCGGGATCAATCCCGAAGCGGATCTGGTGGAGATCGTCGAGTTGGCCGATCATCCCTGGTTTCTCGGCTGCCAGTTCCATCCCGAGTTCCGCAGCCGGCCGATGACGCCGCACCCCCTTTTCGAGTCCTTTGTCGGTGCCTGTCTCAAGCAAAAAGGAGAATCCCAAGTTGGTGCGTGAAGTCGCTGTAGGTAATGTTGTCTTTGGCGGTAACCGGCCCCTGGTTCTCATCGCCGGGCCCTGCGCCATCGAAAATGAAGATCTGACCCTGCGCATCGCCGCCTATCTCAAGGAGCTGACCGTTTCCTTAGGGATCGGCCTGGTCTTCAAGGCCTCCTACGATAAGGCCAACCGCACGTCGGTCAACGCCTTTCGCGGCCCCGGTCTGGAAGAAGGGTTGCGGATTCTGCAGCGGGTCAGGTCCGAGTTCGAGCTGCCGGTTATCTCCGACGTCCACGACCTTTCGCAGGTCGCTCCCGCCGCCGAGGTGCTCGATATTATCCAGATTCCCGCTTTTTTGAGTCGTCAGACCGACCTGCTGGTGGCGGCGGCTCACACCGGCAAAGTGATCAATGTGAAAAAGGGCCAGTTCCTCGCCCCCTGGGATATGAAAAACGCCGTGGGCAAGCTCGAAGCCAGCGGCAATCGCAATATTCTCCTCACCGAGCGTGGCGCCTCCTTCGGTTACAACAATCTGGTGACGGATATGCGTTCGCTGGTCATCATGCGCGAGACCGGCTGCCCGGTGATTTTCGACGCCACCCATTCGGTGCAGTTGCCCGGCGGCGCCGGCACGGCCTCGGCCGGCCAGCGCCAGTATGTCGGCGCCCTCTCGCGGGCGGCGGTGGCCACCGGTATCGACGGCCTCTTCTGGGAGGTGCATGAAAATCCCGATCAGGCTCTGTGCGATGGCCCCAACTCCCTGCCCCTCGGCGATCTGCGGGGTATGTTGCAGCAGATGCTGGCCATCGACGCCATCGTAAAGGGTCTTTAAACCGTGAAAGAAATTATCGAAACAGCCAAGCACGTCCTCAAGGTCGAGGCGGATGCGGTACTGGCTCTGCTCGACCGCATTGACGAGCGTTTTGTCGCCGCGGTGGATATGATCCTGGCCTGCAATGGGCGAGTGGTCATCACCGGCATGGGCAAATCGGGCCTGATCTGTCAGAAGGTGGCGGCGACCATGGCCTCGACGGGAACGCCGGCCCTCTTTCTCCATCCGGCGGAAGGGATCCACGGCGACCTCGGCATGCTCATGAAGGGGGATCTGGTGATGGCGGTTTCGAACTCGGGGGAAACCGAGGAGATTACCCGCATTCTGCCGGTGATCAAGCGCATGGGGCTGCCGCTTATCGCCATGACCGGCAACCCCGCCAGTACCCTGGCCCGAGCCGGTGATGTTCTGCGCGATATCTCCGTCAGGGAAGAGGCCTGCCCCCTCGGCCTGGCGCCGACCGCCAGCACCACGGCGACGGTGGCGATGGGCGATGCCCTGGCAGTGGCCCTGCTGGTACGGCGCGGCTTCAAGGAGGAGGATTTCGCACTCTTTCATCCCGGCGGCGCTCTTGGTAAGCGTTTGCTGCTGCGGGTCGAGGATCTCATGCATATGGGGGAAGCGATCCCACTGGTGCGCCCGGAAGCCCCCCTCAAGGAGGCGTTGTTCGAGATTACCAGCAAGAAGTTGGGGATTACCGGGGTGGCCGATAAGCAGGGGGAGTTGGTCGGCGTCTTTACCGACGGCGATCTGCGGCGCTCCATCGAAAACGGGCTGGATGCCCTGAACCGGCCGATCTGCGAGCTGATGGCGGTCAACCCCAAGCGGATTTTGCGTTCCAATCTGGCGGCCAAGGCCATGCAGAAGATGGAACAACACTCGATTACCTCTCTTTTCGTCTTCGAAACGGAGGAGAGTCGGGTGCCGGTGGGGATTCTCCATCTCCATGACCTGCTCAAGGCGGGGGTGGTGTGATGCTGAAAAATATCGGGGATATCCGTCTGCTGCTGCTCGATGTGGACGGCGTGCTGACCGACGGGCGCATCATCTACGACCATCATGGGGTGGAGACCAAGGCCTTCGACGTCAAGGACGGTCACGGCATCAAGATGGTCCAGCGGGCCGGCATCGAAGTCGGCATCATCACCGGCCGTACCTCCGAGGTGGTCGAAATCCGCGCCCGGGAACTGGGAATCACGATTGTGCACCAGGGGGCACTGGACAAGCTCGTTCCCTATCGCCGGATTCTGGCGGAGCGGGGGCTCAGCGATGCGCATGTGGCCTATGTCGGGGATGATGTCGTCGACCTGCCGATTCTGCGTCGGGTCGGTTTTGCGGCGACGGTGGCCGATGCGGTCGATGAGGTCAAATCTCTGGTCGATTATGTCGCCCGCCGCCGGGGCGGGCGCGGGGCCGTGCGTGAAGTCTGCGATTTGCTGTTAAAGGGCGGCGGCGCTTGGGAACGGATCACCGCCCGGTACTTCGACGACAATCAGAGTTGATCCCCTTCCTTCAAGTCTCGTGCCAATAGTCAGGATTCGCCTTTACTCTTCTCCGGTGAAATGCTATACTGCCGGACAGTCATGAAAATCAAGATAAGCTCCCGAAATTTATTAGGTTTTTTTATTGCCGCACTGTCTTTCGTGCTGCTGGTAACGGTTCTCGTGAATTTCCGGGAAAGTGCCCCGGAAGAGTTGATCGAGGCTTTGCCGAAGAATGTCGATATTGTGCTCAAGGGGATCGACTACACGGAAACCCGCGACGGTGTGCGTCGCTGGCACCTGTTGGCCGATTCGGCGGATTACAATGTCACGGATGGATATACCCTGATTCGCGATGTTTTCATGACGTTTTTCGACGAGCAGGGGGAGCGGATCGCCACCCTCAAGTCGCAAACGGGTGAATTGCATACGGAAAGCAAGGAAGTTACCGCCCGGGGCGAGGTTGTGGTGGAGAGCGTCCGTGGTTATGTTTTTTACGCCGACTATCTCGATTTTTCCGAGGCGGCCCGACTTATCACGACCGACGCTCCTATCCGCATGCACTCCGATGAACTGGAACTGACCGGAACGGGCCTGAAATTCGAGGTGGACAAGCATGCCTACCAGGTTCTCAGCCAGGTCAAGGCGCGGATACAAAAGGTTGCCAAGCCATGAAATCATTTATTCCGAGCAAAAGTCTGCTGTTGGTCCTGTTACTTCTCGGCTGCGGCGCCGTGGCCGGTGCCGAGGAAAAGTCCTCGGCTTTGGGAAACTTTGATAACTCCCAGCCGATAGAGATTACCTCCGACCGGTTGGAGGGAGACGACCCGGCAGGGCGCGCCAAGTTCAGCGGCAGCGTTGTCGCCAAGCAGGGGGATGCCACCATCTACGCCGACGAAGTGACAATTCACTATGCCACGGGCAAGCAAAGGGATATCGATCAGGTCGTGGCGGTGGGTAACGTGCGCATTGTCCAAGGGGAACGGACCGCCACCGGCGGCAAGGCGGTTTTTTACAACCGTGAAAGCAAGGTGGTTCTCACCGGTTCCCCTAAAGTCCATCAGGGTAAGGATTCGGTTCAGGGGGACGAGATTACCGTCTTCCTCAATGAAGAGCGCAGCGTGGTCACCGGCAAGGAGGGCGGACGGGTGAACGCGGTCTTCCACCCCCAGGGGGAGAAACAGTGAAGACTCGCCGTCTGAGTGCCCGAGGCTTGAATAAGGCCTATCGCGGGCGACAGGTGGTGCGCGATGTCGACCTGGAACTCTTTTCCGGAGAGGTTATCGGGCTTTTGGGGCCGAACGGCGCCGGCAAGACCACCTGTTTCTACATGATGGTGGGACTGGTCAGGCCCGATCGCGGCGAGGTTTTTCTCGATGAACGCGACATCACCCAGTTTCCCATGTATCAGCGGGCGCGGGCCGGAATTTCCTATCTGCCTCAGGAGGCTTCGGTTTTCCGCAAGTTGACGGTGGAACAGAACCTGCTGGCGATTCTCGAAACCCTGGACTTGACCCCGGCCCAGCGGGTCGAGCGCGTTGCCGAGTTGCTGGGGGATTTCCGTCTCGGGCATGTCGCCAAGTCCTATGGCTATGCCCTTTCTGGAGGGGAGCGGCGGCGGTTGGAAATCGCCCGGGCGCTGGTTATCGAACCGGTGTTCATCCTGCTCGATGAACCCTTCGCCGGTATCGATCCCATTGCCGTCATGGATATCCAGGCGATCATTACGTCGCTGAAGTCCCGGGGAATCGGGGTGCTTATTTCCGACCATAATGTTCGCGAGACCCTCGGTGTCTGTGACAAGGCCTATATCCTTAACGAGGGGGCTGTCCTTGAGTACGGAGCCCCCGAGGAAATCGCGGCCAGTTCCGCCGCCCGGGCCATTTATCTCGGCGAATCCTTCCAGCTGTGAGCTCTGCGCGACCTGTAACCCAGCGCTCCGGTACCAACCCTGCAACCAAGCGAGTCGGTAGATGGCTTTAGAGATCCGTCAACAACTCAAACTCAGCCAGCAACTGGTGATGACGCCCCAGTTGCAGCAGGCGATCAAGTTGCTCCAGTTGTCGCGTATGGAACTGGTCGATATGGTGCAGCAGGAGTTGGAAGAAAATCCGGTTCTTGAGGAGGCGGCGGAGGCTCCCGAGGAGAAAGAGTTCGAGGAGGCCGTTGCCGGCGAATCCCCGGCGAGCGAGGCGCCGGCGGACGAGGTTCGGGAAGTTTCCGGAGAGAGCGAAGGGGTCGCGGATATCGATTGGCAAACCTACCTGGAAGGCTACAGCCTCGGTGGGTCGACGGCGGATTTCTACGAGGACGACGAGGACCGCCCATCCTACGAGAATCTGCTGACCAAGAAAGGGAACCTCTCCGACCACCTCCTCTGGCAGCTCAACCTCTCGCGCCTGGATGACGAGATCCGTCGTGTTGCTGCCGAAATTATCGGCAACCTCGACGATGACGGTTATCTTCAGGCTTCTCTCGAAGAAATCGCCGCAACCTCCGGCGCCCCTGTGGACAGGGTGGCCCAGGCTCTGGAGGTGGTACAGGAGTTCGATCCTCCGGGAGTGGCTTCCCGCGATCTGCGGGAGTGTCTGCTCCATCAGGTCCGCCATCTGGGCATGGAAGGGAGTCTGGTCGAGGCCGTTCTGCTCAACCACATTCCCGATCTTGAAGTGCGTAAGTATTCGGTCATCGCCAAGACCTTGGGGGTGACCCTCGATGAGGTTCTCGGCGCGGCCAAGATTATTTCGGGACTCGATCCCCGGCCCGGAAGCATCTTTACCCAGGAGGAGGTGCATTACATCACGCCCGATATTTTCGTCTATAAGATCAATGACGAATATGTCGTGGTCCTTAACGACGAAGGTCTGCCCAACCTACGCATCAATGCCTTTTACCGCAACGCCTTGGCGGGCGGGGAGGGGATCGATGCCCAGGCCGGCGAGCGATCGGAAGAGCACACGTCTGAACTCCA
>CALJLX010000547.1 GCA_937982495.1 uncultured Desulfuromonas sp. | reverse complement strand
TGCAAGGGGAAGAGCGGGTTCGCAGGGTTCATACCTTTAGGAGGCGTCATGAACAAGTCGGAACTGGTGGAAAGCCTGGCCAACAAGAAGAATCTGACCTACAAGAAAGCCGAGGAAATCGTCAACCTCATTTTCGATTCCATGACCCAGGCACTGGTCGAAGGCGGGCGCATCGAGATCCGTGGGTTCGGCAGTTTTGTGGTCAAGGATTACAAGTCGTACATGGGACGCAACCCCAAGACCGGCGAAGTGATTCAGGTGCTGCCCAAAAAACTTCCCTTTTTCAAAGTCGGCAAGGAACTGCGCGAGCGGGTCAATCACTCCTAGATACGCTTCCTTTCTCTTTCCTCCCCTTGTCAAAGTATCTCTAAACCGGGGTCCATGCCCCGGTTTTTTTCATGATCTTCAGGGGAGGCACGTTGCATTCCGGGTCGATGAAATGGTATTTTCATCCCTGTGACCATTTTCCTTCTTGTCGACGCGATTCCGATTCGGGACTTCATGAAACGCTGGCCGATCCTCCTGCTTTTTTCTTTCCTGCTTATCGACGGGCCAGTTCGTCAGGCCTCGGCCAATCCCACCCAATTTGGCGATACCGGTCTCTTGTCGCAACCTTCCGCCGAAACCCTCAATGCCGGCAACATCTGCATCGGACTCTGGGGCAATTGTGCCGCCTCCACGGGGGGAGGGGGGGATGCCGTCATTCTGCCGGCGACTATCACTCTCGGGCTGGGAACCTTCATGGAAGCCTACGGCTCCTTTCCCAACCTGCTCTTCAACGATGACGAACTCGCCAGTGGTCGCGGCTACGCCAATCTCGGCTTCAAACTCCGTGTTCTCGGCAAGCGGTCTTCCCCTTTCAAGCTCGCCCTGGACGGCCAGATGCGCCGTCTGGTGACGGACGATCCCGAATACGACGGCCTGACCGATGTTCTCGGGCGGTTGATCGCCAGCTACAAGCCCGGAAAGTTCGGCCTTCATCTCAACGCCGGTTATCTCAATACCGAATCCCCTCCCGATATCGACTATGACGATCAGTATATTTTCGGCGGCGGTCTGGAATTCCTGCCGGCTTACCGTCTGCGCCTGATCGCCGAACTGGAAGCCCAGACGGAAAAATTCGAAGGGGCCGATGCCCCGCTGGAAGCGACCTTGGGCATGCAGTATTTTCTCATGCCGCACCTGACCCTCAACTTCGGCGTCGGTCTCGGAATGAGCGACGCCAGTCCGGACTGGCGGGCGCTGGTGGGCCTCAGTGGCTGTCAGGGCGTGGGCAACTTCATCACTCCCATCGAGCGGGTCACCGAAGATGCCCCGGAAAATGCCGACGACAAAGCCGAGGAGCAGGAGAAAAAAATTCGGCTCAAGACCCTGACGCCGCTGCTCTCCCTCGGCGAGCAGGAGACTTCCCCCGTTGCCCGGTGGGAGTTGCCGGTCCCCGCCGATGAGCCGGAAATCATCGTCGGTCCCGAGGAAAATCTCAAGGTCGAGACCCAGCCGGTACTCGAAGGGTTGGCGGTAGCTTCCTTCGATGCCGGAGAGAAGGTTCCGTCGGCGAGTGAAGCCGTCGTTCCGACCCGGGCCGCCGTCTATCGCCAGTTCCGTCTGCCCGATACGATTTTTGCCGCCGACCAGCGCAGCCTTTCCGACGAAGGGCGGGAAAATCTTTCTCTGTTGGCCGAAGCCCTGCGCGCCGACCGGCAATGGCTGCTGGTGCGCATTGACGCCCATACGGACAACGTCGGTCCCGACCAGTACAACGAGGAGCTGTCCCGGCAGCGGGCGGCGACCGTCGCCGGCTATCTGGTGTTGCGTCAGGGGATCGAACCGAAGCGGGTCTTTGTGAAGGGCTTTGGCGAGAGTCTGCCGATCGCCGACAACGCCCTTCCGGAAGGGCGTGCCGAAAACCGCCGGATCGAAGTGCGGGTCTTGACCCCCCGGGAGATCGTGGAATGATCCGGCCTCGCCCTTTTTTGTCGAACCTCTGTCCGGAACGGACCGTCCATGAGTGACATCAATCTTTTGCCGCTCAAGGCAAGCTCCCTGTTTGTCGGCATGTCCGAGACGGAAGTCGGATCCCTGAGCGGGCTCTTTGAAGAGAAGCCCGTTCCGGCGGGCAAGACGGTTTTCATCGAAAACATGCCCGGGGAATCCCTCTACCTGATCGGCGAAGGCACCATCCGCATTTCCAAGATGCTTGCCGAAGGGGACGAGCAGACCCTGGTGGTCCTTGCCGCCGAGGACACCTTCGGCGAGATGGCGGTTTTGGACAGCGCCCCCCGCTCCGCCACCGCCCGGGTGATCGAGGATGCCCGCTTGTTGAGCATCGGGCGGGCGTCTTTCGAACGCTTCTGCGACAGTCACCCGGCCTTGGGGCTGAAGCTGTTACGCAACATCAGCCGCATTCTCGCCCGCCGGGTGCGCGAGGAGCATGAGGAATTCCGCGCCCTACTCAATCTTGCCCTGGGGCGCAAAGAGTCCTGATCCTTAAAACCGAAAAGAGGCCTGCCCATGAAGACCGCCGGAGCCTGGTTCTTGCTTGTGCTTGTTGTCTGTCTGAGCGGCTGCGGCGTTACCGTCGTTCCCCGTGCCACCGCGACCGCCCAGGTCGATCCGGCCGACAACTCCATCAGCGAAAGCCGCGACGGCGTGAGCCTCAAGGCCCGTCTGCATGACCCGGAATTCGCCTCCGTCCTCACCGAGGGTAATTTGACGGCTTTTGAGCTGACCGTCGGCAACCGGACGGGGAAATCCTTGTCTCTGCCCCTTTCCGCTTTTCTGTTGATGGATGACCGCGGAACTCAATACTCTCCACTGCCGCCCGAGCGCGTCAACGAAATTCTTCGCCGCAATTCCCCCTATCTGCTCCCTTATCCCTACGTCGGTTATTATTATCTGGAAGATATGGAGAAAGCCTCGGCGGCCCGTGGCTTCACCAGTTCGCGCCCCTATTTCGCCCAAAACCGTCCCGCCGATGCCCTGGTCGGTGCTCTCGACAACCTTTCGCTGGTCCCCGATGCCCAAGTCACCGGTCTGATTTTTTTCAGTATCGATTTGTCTCGGGTGAATTCCGTGGAATTGCGTGGCTACCTGTCCACGGCGATCAAGGACGCTAAGGCCGATTTTACGCTCCCCTTTTCCGTTGAAAAAAAGTGATGCCTCCTTTATAGTTCCCCCGCGTTTTCGACGCCCATCTTCTTAATCCTCCTCGTCGGCCCGATGTATCGCACGCTGCGGTTTTCATTCCGCGGGTCGGCCCGCTCCATTTAACAGGGAGTTCACATGCTGGACATTCTTCTCAACGAGAAACTGATTTTTGGCCTGGTCGGCGGACTGGGGCTTTTCCTTTTCGGCATGAAGATCATGTCCGAAGGGTTGCAGAAAATCGCCGGCGACCGCATGCGCAAGATTCTCGCGGCCCTGACCAATAACCGGGTCATCGGCACCATGGTCGGCATCGCGGTGACGGCCATCATCCAGTCCTCCAGCGCCACCACGGTCATGGTCGTCGGCTTCGTCAATGCCGGCCTCATGTCTCTGGTCCAGTCCATTGGCGTTATTCTTGGAGCCAACATCGGCACCACCATCACCGCCCAGCTTATCGCCTTCAAGATCACTAAATTTGCCTTGCCCGCCATCGGCCTCGGCGCCGGACTCAAGCTCTTTTCCCGCAGCCGTAAGTGGATGTATATCGGGGAAGTTCTGCTTGGTTTCGGTTTCCTCTTCTTTGGTCTGCAGATCATGGAGCAGGCCTTCGATCCCTTGAAAACGAGCCAGGAATTCCGCGATGTTTTCATATTGGTGGGGGATATGCCGCTGCTCGGTGTCTTGATCGGTACCGTTCTGACCATGATCGTCCAGAGCAGCAGCGCCACTCTAGGGATCACCATCGCTCTGGCCGGTGCCGGATTGATCTCTTTCGAAGCAAGTGTGGCCCTGGTTCTGGGGGAGAATATCGGCACCACCATCACCGCCAACCTCGCCGCCATCGGCACCAATCTGGCCGCCAACCGCACGGCTTTTGCCCATTT
>CALJLX010000546.1 GCA_937982495.1 uncultured Desulfuromonas sp. | reverse complement strand
TGACTCTACCGTTCCATGAGCGGTAATAATGATCACCCGGATTTCGGGCCATTCATCCTTGATCCTGCGCAATACCTCCATTCCGTCCATTCCCGGCATTCTCAGGTCCAGGAACACCAATCCAAAAGAGCCCTCGCCTAAACGTTGCAGGGCCTCTTCCCCGTTCACCGCCGTCTGAATGGGAATTTTCAGTGGCTCAAGTGATTGGGACATAGTCAAACGGATGTTCTTTTCATCATCCACGATCAAAATCTTATTATTCATGGTATCTCCTATTGTGATGTTCGTAATTCGACAAAGATCAGCAGCGTTGTCGTTGTCTTTCACGCGCCCGTCTTACAAATTTTAATATCTCCCAGGCGCCAAGGAAGATTGTTGAAGCAACAGCCACCAACACCCAATCAAATGAACGCAAGCCGCCGAAACGCAAAAAATCGCTGGCATATGGGGAATAGATCGCCATCAGAACAAGCCCCGCCGAGGCGGCAATGGAAAACAACAAAATCCTGTTCGTCAGGATGTTGTGATTGAAAAGCGAAACGCATTCGTAGCGGCGTTCGAGCGTATTGACATATTGGCAAAAAACTATTGTGGCGTAGGTGAGAGAAGTCGCTCTCATATACGCCAGCCCCGGGCTGCCCAATATTTGCGATAAATCCTCATGGCGCAAATAGAACAGGAAGTTCAGGAACGCCAAACCTCCAATGAGAACTCCAAGGGAAACAACCTCGACGCCTGACTTCAGATCAAGCATCCGCTTTTGGGGGTCCCGGGGGGGATTGAACATCAAGCCCTTGACCGGCGGGTCAAAGGTCAGGAAAGTAAGAGGCATGATTTGCCCCAGTAGATCAATCGCTAAAATTTGGACCGCCAAAATCGGCAGGGACAAATCCCATACCGCTACTCCCAGCAAACCGAGGAGGACGAGAGTCAGTTCGCCGCTGTTCGTTGTTAATGTCGAAAAAACCGTCTTTTTCAAGTTGTCGTATATTGTTCTCCCTTCTCTTATGGCGTAGACAAGAGTTGCGAAACTATCATCCAGCAACACCAATTTTGCCGCTTCCTTGGCGACATCGGTCCCTCTTTTTCCCATGGCCACCCCGATGTGGGCTTTTCGGAGGGCTGGCGCGTCATTAACGCCGTCGCCGGTGACGGCGACTATCTCGCCCAGTTCAACCAGCAAAGTGACGATTTTAAGTTTATCCTCAGGGGTCACCCGCGAGAAAATGATGGATTTTTCCTCCGCAAGCATTGTCTTCAATGCTTCTTCATTCATTTCATTCAACTCCAGGCCGGTCACCGTCGATATTTCACCGTCCTCGGCGAGATTTATCTCCCGTGCCACAGCCCTGGCGGTCGCCTCGTAATCCCCAGTGAGGATGAATATGCGGACTCCCGCATTTTTCGCCTCGGCCACAGCCTCCAGAACACCATCCTTCGGCGGGTCTATCATGGCCACAAGACCAAGGAAGTTAACATCGCCCTCCACCTGGTCCCTTTCATAATCGCTGTCACTGCTGGACAGCTCTTTATTGGCGACAGCGAGAACACGCATGCCGTACTTCGAATAGTACTCGTTCGCCTCGCATATCTGCCGCTTGTCCTCTTCAGTGATAGGCACGCTCTCACCACCCTTTTGCGTATGCGAGCTGATGGCAAGAACGCTTTCGGTGGAACCTTTTATCGCCAGAAAAATCGCGCCTCCTCGACGAATCACAGAACTCGTTCTTTTTCGTTCCGAATCAAAGGAAAATTCCTGGAGTACCTGTTTTTCTTTTTCCTCCGGCGAAGGGTGGATACCAAACTTGGCCGACAAGGTCACGATTGCCGCTTCCGTGGGGTCTCCAACCGGATACCAATCGGTGTGCCCTTCATCAGGTTGATGGATTTCGGCGGTGGAGGCCAGGGTAGCGGCAATCAAAAGCACCTCTTTTTCCTTGATCTGTTCCGGGCTCAACGACTCCTTTTTTTGATTCAACATACTGCCCTTCGGCTCATAGCCGGACCCGGAGACCCAGTAGTGTTCGCCGCCGAACCAGACGGAACGGACAGTCATCTCACTCCTGGTCAGCGTGCCTGTCTTGTCCGTACAGATTACCGTTGTCGAACCCAGGGTCTCGACCGAAGGGAGATTTTTAACAACAGCGTTCCGCCTCGCAAGCCGACTGCTGCCTGACGTAAGGGCGACCGTCACCTGCGCTGGAAGCGCCTGAGGAACAACCGCCATCGCGACCCCAAGCGCATAGGAGAGGCTCAGGAAGAAACTAAAATCCTGTCGCAGACCTACGATGAAAAGCCCCACGCCAATAACGACAACCATTACCGTGAGTTTTCGCGCCAAATCACGCATCTCTTCCTGGAGGGGAGTTGGCGTGACCTTGGTTTTTTCGGTCATCCCGGCAATTTTTCCGGTAGCGCTACTCATGCCGGTCGCGACCACCACCCCGGTCGCGTGGCCGGAGGCCACAATGGTTCCAGCATACCCCATGTTTGTCATGTCACCCAAGCTGACATCTTCTGTGAGAGGTTCAGTTGTTTTCTCACAGGGTATCGATTCTCCGGTAAGCGCGAATTCGTTGGTTTTAAAATCAGCGGTCGCAATAAAACGGACGTCAGCTGGCAGATTGTCGCCCGCTTCCACGACAATGATGTCGCCTGGGACGAGATTGCCGGGGTCGGTCTCCACAAGCTCCCCATCCCGGCGGACCTTGGCCGGGGAACGCAACATCTCTTTCAAGGATTCAACGACCTTCCCCGCCCGATACTCCTGGACGAAACCAATAACCGCATTCACCAGAACGATTAAGAAAATGATCGCGGTACCCCGATAATCCCCGATGAAGAAAGAGATGAGTCCGCCGATAATCAGGATAATGATGAGTAGTTCACGGAATTGTGCCAAGAACAAAAGCCACAACGGCATTTGTAGCTGGGCTCGCAACTCATTTTTTCCGTATTTCCGCAAAAGACGGTCCGCCTTGCGTCTTGATAGCCCCTCTCTGGACGTGCCGAGCGCCTTAAGCACGTCCTCCTCCTTCATTCGACTATATTTCACCTCGTTGTCCACAGCCTTCACCTATTGGCCTTTCGGCAGAGTGAATGTGAAGGTGCTGCCTTTATCCGGGGACGACTCCACCCAAATCGCACCACCATGAGCCCTTACGATTTCTTTGCAGATGGCAAGGCCCAGACCTGTGCCGCCTGCTTCCCGGCCTTTAACCTGAACAAATTTCTGAAATATTTTCGATTGATAGGGTTGGGGGACTCCCGGCCCATTGTCCTGAACAGACAGGTGGACATTCGGCCCGATTCTCTGGGC
>CALJLX010000545.1 GCA_937982495.1 uncultured Desulfuromonas sp. | reverse complement strand
CCGGGGTCAAGTCTTGATTCATTACAGGAAAATCGCCGGGGTCAAGTCTTGATTCATTACACGGAACTTATCAAGCTCCCCTTCGTCAAGGACAAAACATTCCAGCGGTTTTGAATCAATAGATAGACTTCGCCCGCCCGCCTCAATCCCCAATCAGATTCATAATATTCGTCACCGAATCGAAATCGTGTTGATCGAACCCTTGGTCCGCCAGGTCGAGACCGAACTCCTGCTCGAGAAAGACCACGATCCTCAGTACGGCCAGAGAGTCCAACCGACCGCTCAGCACCAAAGAGACGTCATCCCCGAAATCGGCAGTCTCGCCGTACTCGGCTAACAGGGATTGGATGAATTTACGCAGAGTATCTTTCTTGGTCATGCCGTTCACTCCGGATGAATATTGAAGAGTCGTAACAGGAACGAAAAATAGTCGGTAAGCACGAGGCTGCGGTCCGGATCGTCAAAGATGGAAAGCAGGCAGTAAAACGCGATCACCATCATCGGCTTCACCACCCGTCTCTGCAGCCAGGGGAGTTCCTCCGCCGGCCTTTTCTTCTCAAAAAGCTGGGAGAGCCCGATCGCCGTGCCCAGCACGAGCCCGTAAAACAGGTAGACATGAAACGACAACAGCGCCTGCCAAGGCCCCATGGTAATGATGACATCGATGTCGCGCAGATAATGAAACAGGACATTGCCGAAGCCGGCGGCGGCCAGGGTGGCGAAAAATAGACGCAGGCGCGGGCTTTTTTTGAAGTAGCGCAGAAAGGCCGGATAGAAAAAGTTCTCCACCAGCAGTTCCTTGAAATAGTAGTAGTATCTGTTCCAAAAGTCGGCAATGGTCGTCGCGTGGAGCGGCTTGTAGGTGTTGCGCAGGGCGTTGTATCCCGCCATCCTGCAGGTGGCGATGATCCCGTGCCCCCAAATCGAAAAGGCCACAACCTTGATGCAAAAAGCGGCGAGCAGGGCCATCCAGTTCATGTGCCAGGGATAGGGTGCCTGCCCGGCCCCGCTGTGCAATACCGCATTAAACGAGGGGATCCCCAGCGACAAGGTTATCCCCATGAAGGAATTCCCCTGCTCTGGGTGCCCGTAAAAAAGCTGCCCCAACAGTCGTACGAACAGGGTAAGCACCAAGGTCCAGGCCAGGAGCTTGATCCCTTTCAGTTGGCAGACCGCCAGCTGCTCCGGGGTCTTGGCCTCGATGCGGCGCAGGTAGGCGGCGCCCTTGGGGAAGGGGGCGTTGGAGCCGCCCCAGAAGGGCAGAAAGTGGCCGGTCTGCAACCCGAGGTGGGGGGTCTCCTTGGCCTGCCGGCCCAAAAGGGCGTAGGCAAAGTACCAGAGATACTTGCCGAGGACAATGACCACCGCCCAGACCGCAACCCAAAGGGTAGCGGGCAACGGCAAGGCCGAGGCTAGGCAAATCAGGCCGAGGTAGAAAAGGATCAGGTTGCGGATGGGACGTTTTCCGAGCCAACCGTCTTTCCTCTCTTTGACCAGCCGATAGTACGCGGCAAAGGCAAGGAGGACGACCAGCACCACCGAGGGCTTGAACCAGGCCCGGCCGATTAGCGCCCCCCCCGCATGTTCGGCCAGGATGTCGAAATTGAGCCACCCCCCCAGATAGAGGGCGATAAAGGTGGCGCAGACCAGCAGGGGCGCCCGGAACCGGGGCAGAAAGGTCAACGCCGCCAGCATCAGGGAGAGCTGCAGCCAGTTGCCGGTATGCAGCGAGAGGCCAAAGGCGTACACCGCGAGCACAACGGCCTTGCCGGGGACGGTCTGGGCCAGGGCGACCACCCTGGGGTAGGTGTCAAGCGCCGGAATCAGGCGAAAGGAAAGTCGGCTGGGCATGGTGCCGCTTATGCTTCAAGCATGGCCGCCAGGGCCTTGCGATCTACCTTGCCGTTCAGGTTCAGGGGCATGCGCTCGATGGGGATAATGCGTCTCGGGATCATGTAGGCCAGAACCCGGTGCCGCAGAAGTTCCTTTATCTGACTCTGGTCCACAGTGGCGCTGACGACAAAAGCGATCAGCCCCTGAGCCGTACCGTGCAGCATGGGCCAGGCGATGACCGCCACCAGATCGGTCTGACAGACCTCCCGCAGGTGCGATTCCACATCCTCCAACTCCACCCGCTGACCCAGCACCTTCACCTGGTTGTCGACCCGGCCGAGGTAGTGAAAAATCCCGCTCTCATCCTGATAGGCCAGATCGCCGGTCAGGTACCAAGTGCCGTCGCCGTACTCGGGGTGGCGCAGCCGCGGGTATCTCTTCGCCGTCAGCTCGGGATTATCCCAGTACCCGGCCGCCACCTGCGGCCCACAGACGGCGAGTTCGCCGGTCTGCCCCTGGCGCAGAAAGTTATTTTCCGCATCCACGATGGCCGCCCGCATGCCGTCGTAGGGGCTGCCGATAGCCACCACCCCACGGTTCGGAGTGATCGCCAGGGGTTCAGTGTAGGGCTGCCACAGACAATCGACGGTCACCTCGGTGGGCCCGTAGAGATTGTCAAGCCGGCTGTTCGGAGCGGCCGTCCGCCAGGCGTCCGCCGACTCCTTCGGCAAGGGCTCGCCGGCAAAGAGGGAAAGCCGCAGGCTCGGAAAGTAGCCGGGCCGCAAGAGCCGCATACTGTGTAAAAAAGCAATCCCCGAGGGGACGCCGAACCAGACGGTCAATTCCTGCCGCCGAATAAACTCGGCCGGCGCCATCACCATGGTCTCCGGCACCACGTGCACCGACGCCCCGGCCCCCCAGGCCATGAACAGGTCGAAAACGATATGGTCGAAGGTGATCTCCGACTGCTGGGAGAGCCTATCCTCCGGGGCAATGCCGTACCGTGACTGGGAGACCTGCAGAAAGTGGCTCACGTTGCCAT
>CALJLX010000544.1 GCA_937982495.1 uncultured Desulfuromonas sp. | reverse complement strand
CCTGACATCCGGGAAAATAGACTCTTTCAACTGTGGGTAGAAGGTTCTGAGCACCAGCCCTGTTCCTTAACAGGCTCGATGCACCGCTCCCCCTCGTTTGTGGACTTATTGACGAAGGTTGATACTGGATACATCGTCAGAGTTTCAGAATCTGCCGGATGAAGCAACGCCTTCAACACATCGCCTTTCTGCTCCTCGGGATCCAGCCAAAGGACAAAAGTATCCGGCTCCAGAATTACCGGCATCCGGTTATGGAGCCTGCCGACAAGCTCATTGGCCTCTGTCGTCAGGATGGTGCATGACTCGATGTCTCGACTTGTTTCCTCATCGTGCCACCTCTCCCAGAGACCGGCAAAGGCCATGGGTTTACCATCCCGCCGGTAGATGTAGAAGGGCTGTTTCTCCTTCCCCTCCTTCAACCACTCGTAAAATCCCCCTGCCGGGATTATGCAGCGCCGCTTCCGGAATGCCGCGCGAAAGGCCGGAGATTTGTGCACCGTCTCGGCCCGGGCGTTGATCGACCGATAGCCGATCTTCGGATCGTCGGCCCAGTAGGGGATCAAGCCCCAGCGCAGAAACGCCAGATGGCGTTTACCCTCCTCCACCCGAACGGTTGCAACCTCTTGTGACGGGGCGATGTTGTAGCGTGGCTCAAAGGCGGGTGCCTCTTTCAGTTGGAAATACGCCAGCAGTTCTGCGGGTGACGCTGGCAGGGTGAAACGTCCGCACATGGGAAAAACCTCCTGGAGACAATCTTCAGCTTTCTCAGTATATCAGGTGAGCACCCTCTGCTTGACTTACGCAAAACTTACGCATATCGTAGTGAGGACCACTTCAGGAGACCGCCATGAGCCCCATGACCCCCAAGCAGAAGATGATCCTCGACTTCATCCAGTCCTACGCCGACCGGGAAGGCTATCCTCCCTCCCAGCAGGAGATCGCCGACTCCTTTGGCTTCCGCTCCCTTGGCACCGTACAAAACTACCTGGTCCGTCTGGAACGGGAGGGGCTGTTAACCAAGGACTGGAATGCCCGACGCAGTATGCGGGTCATTCGCCCTCAGCGAAATGCCTTGGAGCTGCCGCTTGTCGGCACCGTCGCCGCCGGCAAGCCGATCGAAGCAATCGAAACCCCGGACAGTATCGAGGTCCCCGCCTCCATGGTCGGTCCCGGGGAGAACTTCGTCCTGCGGGTTAAAGGAGACTCCATGATCGGCGACGGCATCCTCGACGGTGATTTTGTTGTGGTGCGCAAGCAGGCCACCGCTGATAGCGGCCAGACGGTGGTCGCCCTGATCCGCGGCGAGGCAACGGTAAAGCGCCTGCTCCGCAAGGATATGAGTATCGAGCTGCACCCAGCCAACCCGGCCATGCGCCCCATCGTTCTTGAGGACGAAGAGAGCTTCCGCATCGAAGGAGTGGTGGTGGGAGTGATTCGCCACTGCCTGTAGATCCATGGAACGCGATGTCCTGCACCTCTCCATCCCTGCCTTTCCCATCGAGCTGGCAAGGGTTTCGGACTTATCCCTGCGCGGCCGCCCGGTCGCCGTCGCACCCGGCAACTCAGAGCGAGCGCTGCTGCAGTGCGTATCGGCCGAGGCCCGTGCGGAAGGGATTCTGGAGGGGATGCCCCTCTTCCGCGCCCGCCGCATTTGCCCCTCTCTGGTCCTATTGACACCTGATCCCGAGTTGGTCGCCAAAGGGATGCAGGCCCTGCTGGAGCTCTCGGGGCAGTACACCCCGGTCTGGGAGCCGACAACTCCCGGCCGGCTCTTTCTCGACCTAACCGGCGGCCGTATGCTCTTCGGACCGGGGCGGGACGTGGCGGCCCGCCTGGAGCGGGAGATCGATGGACGGCTGCGCCTGGCCGGCAGCGTCGGCGTGGCCGGCAACAAGCTCATCTCCCGGATTGCCGCCGGTTACCTGCGTAGGCCCGGCGTCTGCGACATTCTGCGCGGCAGCGAACGCAGCTTCATTGCCCCCCTGCCGGTCGCCGTCCTGCCGGGCGTGGGCAATGCCCGGGAATCAGTGCTGCTGCAGGACCTGAACCTGCGCCGGGTGGAAGAGGTCGCCGCCCTCTCCGTGCCGCAGCTTCGACTCGCCTTCGGCCCCTTCGCCCCGCTGCTGCACCAGCGCTCACAGGGGATCGACCCTTCCCCGGTGCAGCCCCCCAGGCGCTCGCCCGAAGTGGCCGAAGAGTCATTCCTCGGTCAGGAGGAAACCGACGACGCGCTCCTTCTTGCGGAACTGTGCCGTCTGGTCGAAGGGTGCGGGTTGCGCCTGCGCCAGCTCGGCCAGGCGACACGCCGGCTAGTACTCACTCTGACCTATGCCGACGGCGTCACGGAACAGGGGACGGCCTCCCTTGACACCTCACTCTCCCACGACCTTGCCCTGTTTGCTGCCGTCGAAGAGCTCTATTACAAAACTTGCCGGCGGCGGGTGCGCCTGCGGGGGATGCGCCTGGTCTGCGACCGCCTTACCGCGCGCAGCGGTCAGCTCGACCTCTTCGCCACAGCGCCAACCCTTTCTCCCCACGCTGAGGCTCTGCAGGACTCCCTCGACCAGTTGCGGACCAAGTACGGTATGGCGACCGTGCGCTGGGGACGCAGCATCGGAAACGCATGAGCGCCTTTACCCACCTGCATGTTCATTCCACCTTCTCTCCGCAGTGGGGCGTCCGCTCCCTGGAGGATATCTGCGGCGCCGCCCGCGTTATGGGTATGACGCGGCTCGCCCTGACCGACCGCAACGGTCTCTACGGCATCCCGCATTTCCTGGAGGCCGCCCGCGAGGCCGGCGTTGCCCCAATCATCGGCGCCGAGGCGGTTACGCCGGAGCAACGGGCGGTGCTGCTCACCCGGGACGAGACCGGTTACGCGAACCTCTGCCGCCTGCTCTCCGACCTGCACTGCCGCACGGGCTTCGATCTTCCCCGGGCCATCTCCGAGTACCGGGGCGGGCTCTTCGTCCTCTCCGACGACCCGTCCGTTCTTGGACCCCTGCGGCGCCACTCTGACGAGGACCTCTATGTCGAGCTCTCCCCCGGTCACCAGATGCACCAAGCGCTGGCCCTTGCACGAGAACTGCGTCTGCCAACCGTCGCTACCAGCCGGGCGCTCCTACTGGATCCGGAGGACTTTGAGCTGCACCGGGTGGTGCGGGCCATTGCTCTGAATACCAAACTCTCGCGTCTGCGGCCGGAGGAAACGGCGAAGGAGGGGGACCAGATGGTTTCACCGCAGCGGCTCGCCGACTTCTTCCCCCACTGCCCCGAGGCGCTGGAGAATGCCGGCCGCATTGCCGGTGCGTGCAAGACCGACTGGGATTTCTCCGAGACGATCTTTCCGGCATTCCGGGGGATGGCCGAAGCGGAGGCGTTTGCGGAGCTGTCACGCCGCGCCCTGGAGGGGGCGATCTGGCGCTACGGCGGCATTGACGAGACGGTCGAAGCCAGACTCCAGAAGGAGTTGGTCATGATCCGCGACAAGGGGTTTGCCCACTACTTCCTGGTGGTTGAGGAAATCGCCCGACAGTCGCCGCGCACCTGCGGCCGGGGCAGCGCCGCCGCCTCCTTGGTTGCCTACTGCCTGGGGATCACCCATGTCGACCCGATCAAGCACAACCTCTTCTTCGAGCGGTTTCTCAACCCTGGGCGGGTCGATCCGCCAGACATCGACATCGACTTTCCTTGGGATGAACGCGACGCCGTCCTTGATTTCGCCTTTGCCCGCTACGGCGCCCGGCGCGCCGCGATGGTCGCCAACCAGATCGGCTTCAAAGGACGCTCCGCTCTGCGCGAGGTGGCCAAGGTGTACGGCATGCCGGACGGGGAAATCAAGGCCGTCACCGAACGAATCAGCGGCTATTGTAAGGCCGACCAGACGGCCCGGGCGGTGGAAGGTCATCCGCTGTTCCAGGGAGAGAAGCTGAGCGAGGACTGGCAAGCCATCCTGCGCATCTCGCAAAAACTCTCCGGGCACCTGCGCCATCTTTCCCTGCACTGCGGCGGACTGATCGTGGTTCCGGACGAGATCCGCCGCTACGTCCCGGTGGAGGTCTCAGCCAAGGGGTTGCCGGTGATTCAGTGGGAGAAGGACCAGGCCGAGGCGGCGGGGCTGGTCAAGATCGACATCCTGGGCAACCGCTCCCTGGCCGTCATCCGCGACGCCATGGCAGCAGCTAAGAAGAACACCGGGGTCGAAATCGACTATGCCTCCTGGTGCCCGCTGGAGGACGAGAGAACCCGACAGCTCCTCTGTTCCGGCGAGACGATGGGCTGCTTCTACATCGAAAGTCCGGCCACCCGTCAACTTCTGAAACGCATGTGGACCGGCAACCCGCGTGCGGCCGAATGCGACCTCTTCGAGCACCTGGTGATCGCCTCCTCGATCATCCGGCCGGCAGCCAACGCTTTCATTCTGGAGTTCGTCGCCCGTATGCGGGGCAAAGCCTGGCGCTCCCTGCATCCGCTGCTGGACGATGTGCTCGCGGAGACCTATGGTATTGCCGTCTACCAGGAGCAGATCACCCAGATGGCGATGGCCCTGGCTGGCTTCTCCGCCTTCGAGGGGGATCAACTGCGCAAGATCATCAGCAAGAAGCACAAAGAAAAGAAGCTAGCGGACTACCGCCAGATGTTCCTCGTTGGCGGGCAGCAGCGGGGCGTTCCGGTGGAAACCTTGGAGGAGGTCTGGAGTCAGATACTCTCCTTCGCCGGGTACTCCTTCTGCAAGCCGCACTCGGCCTCCTATGCCCTGGTGAGCTGCAAGTCGGCGTTCCTGAAGGCCAACCACCCGGCCGAGTTCATGGCGGCGGTGATCAGCAACCAGGGAGGCTACTATTCCCCCTTCGCCTATCTCTCCGAGGCCCGGCGTATGGGGCTGACTATTCTTCCCCCCGACATCAACGAAAGTGTCTGGCCGTACGCCGGCGAGGGCCGCACAGTCCGGGTCGGGCTGATGCAAGTCGAGGGGCTCGCCCGCAAGGCGGCGGAGGCTCTGCTTCGGGAGCGGGAGAAGGGAGGGAGCTACAGCAGCTTCGACGAGTTCCTGCGCCGAGTGGCCATCGACCCCGCCGACGCGAAGCGGCTGGTCAAGGCGGGATGCTTCGATGGTTTGGACAAAAAGGAGCGGCGACCGGCTCTGCAGTGGGAACTGCTGCGTTTTCATCACCACTTCGACCGGCAGGGCAGCGGCCTGCTGTTCGAGGAGCCGGCGGCCGAACTGCCCGCCCCGTCCGCCTACGACGACAGAACGGTGCTGCGACAGGAGGTGGAGACCTTGGGGATGCTCATTTCCTGCCACCCGCTGCTGCTCCATCGCAGGGAACTGGCCAAGCTCAAGCCCGTGCCGGCGGCGCGGATGGGCGAGTGGGTGGGGCGCTATATCACCATGATCGGCTGGTGGGTGACGGGCAAGACCGTGCAAGCCAGGGACGACCGGCCAATGGAATTCGTCACTTTCGAGGACACTACCGCCATCTTCGATGCAACCTTCTTCCCGCAGGCCTACGAGCGGTTCTGCCGTAAACTCTCCCGCAGCCGGCCGTATTTGCTCAAGGGGAAGGTTGAGGAGGAGTATGGGGTGGCGACCTTGACGGTGGAGTGGGTAGGTTTTGTGGACGGCGGGCCGGAAAAAGGTTAGCCCAGGTGCGTCATTTCCGGTAGACGAGAAAGGTTCAGCACTCTTCCAGTTGAGGATTTTGGAAGGGGAACTGCGGGCGGAAAGAACCGCCGCCGGAAGAGAAGCGGCCCGGGCGCGGGGCCGAAGCGATGGCCGGCCCAAGATCGACCAGGAGAAAGTCAAACATGCCCAAAGCCTGTTCGCCGCCGGGTACAAGATGGTAGATTTGGATATCTGTACTGTACGAATAAGTCGGCGCGAGGCTGTGGAGACAAATCTGTAGTTTCATCCCCGTTTTTGCAGTTCCTGGATATCCTGATCGATCCGGCAAAAAAGCCCTGACCGAATATGCCAAAACTGGTATAAGAAGACATGGACGTCAAAGAACTGATGTCAACTACTCCCCCCAAGCGGACAAGCCGCTATGGACGGAGCACCCTGGCAGAGTGATGATTGAGAAACCGCCATGAACGAAATTGAAGTTGAAAAAAACAGCGGCAACGTCTTTGCCGATCTGGGCCTGCCCCTGCCGGAAGAGCGCCTGGCAAAAACCGAACTGGCGCGAAACATCAGCCGGATACTGACTGACCGCCACCTGACCCAAGCGGCTGCCGCCGAACTCTTGGGCGTCGATCAACCCAAGGTATCGGCGATCATGAACGGGCGACTGAGTGGCTTCTCCATGGAACGTCTGCTGGCCTTCCTGCTGGCCCTCGACCGCGACATCGAAATCCGCGTCAAGAAAA
>CALJLX010000543.1 GCA_937982495.1 uncultured Desulfuromonas sp. | reverse complement strand
CAACGGCAAGGACGTCTTCTACAACCTGCGCAAACGCTAGTTCGCAAAATCCGCGCGATAAAAAACCCGCCGGGAACTCCCGGCGGGTTTTTTCGTTTTCTGGCGGCGAGTCCTACCCCTTCAGTCGCCGCAGATCCTCGATGACCTTGCGGCTCGCCTCGCGGCGCTGTTCCATGGCGTCGAAGATGCGGCGGATCATGTCGCTGACCGAGCCGACCGCCTCCTCGATGTTGCGGGTGTTGCACTTCTGACGGTCGGTGGCCAGGGCCATGTCGTCCGTCATGTTCTTCACTTCCTCAATGGAATGGACGATATTGCGGGTGCCGTCGGCCTGTTCCTTCGAAGCCGTTGAGATGTGGCTGGACATCTCGCCGACCCGTTCGATGGAGGCGGTGACCGACTCGACGCTGCGCGACACTTCCTGGGTGGCGCCGCGAATGTCGCGAGTCATGGCCATGGCCGTGGCGGCGCTGGAGAGGATCTGACCAAGGGATTCTTCCATGCCGCCGCCGAGACCCATCCCTTCCTGCACCAGCTTGCGGGTCTTGGTGATGTGCGCCACCGACTCGCGGGTATAGTCCTGCAATTCATCGATGATGCGGGTGATGGCGCCGGTCGACTGGGCGGTTTCCTGGGAGAGGGCTCGCACCTCGTCGGCGACCACCCCGAAAGAACGGCCATGTTCGCCGGCCTGGGCGGCGATGATGGCGGCATTGAGGGCGAGCAGGTTGGTCTTCTGCGTCACTTCGGTAATCACCGTGGTGATGGTGTTGATCTCCTCCCCCTTGAGGGACAGGAGTTCGATGGTCTTGACCGCTTCCTCGACCGCCTGGGAAATCCCCTGAAGACCGGCGATCACCCCGGCGACGGCGCGGGCGCCGCTTTCCGCCTTGGTCTTGACCGTTTCCGACATTTCGTGGGAGCGGGCGCCGCTCTCCTCCACCGATTTGATGGTGGCGGCGATCTCGGTCATGGCGGCGATGGAATTCTCCATGAAATCGGAGAGTTGAGCGAGATTTCCGGAAACCTGGTCGATGGAGACGGAAATCTCGCCGGCGGCGCTGCGGGTGGCGTCGACCGCCTCGCGCACCACGTCGGCGGCGCTGGAGATATCGACGATCGCCTCGCTGGTCGATTCGGTGGCATCCTTCAGGGAGCGGTCGAGCCGTTCATGTTCGGTGCGATACTTGCTGAATTCGGCGAAGGTATGCTCCAGCTCGCCGGTGAGGCTTTCCACCGCTTCGAGGAGATTGAGCTTGTTCAGGCTCGAGGCGACCTGATCGGCGAAGAGCTTGACCGTATCCACATCGGTATCGTCGAGGGCCTTGCGCTTGAGCTTGTTGTCGACGCCGAAAAGGCCGATCACCTCGTCGCGCACGACGATGGGGCAGAGGATGAAATTTTTCGAGCGCAGCTGGGGGATTTCGGAACAGGGCGGGCGCAGATGAAACTCGGAAGGCATCCGGGCGATATCGTCGACCAGCAGGACGCGCTTTTCCTCCACCGCCTTATACAGGGCCCCGGCCCGCTCGTCGAGGGGCAGGCTGACGCCGGGAAGGATGTCCCCGGCACCGCGGCTGGCGAGAAAATCGAGGCCGTCGCGGCGTTTGTTGACCATGAGGATATTGACCCGATCATAGCCGAGGATCTCGTGCAGGCCGTTGGCGGCCAGGCGCAGGATTTCAGTGACGTTGACCGATTTCTGGATATGGGTGTTGATGGTATGAAAATTCTTGAGGCTGTTGTTCAGATCGAGAAACCGCCGCTCGAAGGTCGCTTTCTGTTCGGCCACCGTGCGGTTGAGCTGGTCGAGGCTATGGGCCCGCTCCAACACCTGCTGGGCGCCGCGGCCGATGAGAAAACCGGTGACGCCGAGAACCACGGCCGTTCCCGCCCCCATGTACAGGAAGAGGGCCAGTTGTTCGCCGTTGCCGGCCACCCCCTCGCGCACCTGCGCCCAGAAACCCCGGCCATCCTGCCAGAAGAGCAACAGGCGCAACAACTGCCAGCCGATCGGCGCGCTGATCCCGAGGCACAGGCCGCAGATGCCGAACAGCCAGGCCCGGTCGATTCGCGTCGCCGTGTTTTCCTTGTTCATGCCCTACCCCCCTTGTGAATGCCGTTTTGTTTGCCTGCATTGGTGAAAAATCAGCCTAACCAGCCAGCGCCCGGGCGTCAATGATAACCGGACGCTTCGGCGATTTCTTATCGCACGAAAGGGGCTAGCGCCCGACCATGACGCCGAGATCTTCGGCGGTACGGATGAGTTCCCCCTGGGGATCGACCCGGTTCAGTTCGCCGACCGCCTCTCCGATGGCCACCGCCCGCACCTCCCGCCCACGCAGGGCGACCATCTCGCCGAAACGACCCTGCTCCACCAGCTCCACCGCCTTGGTACCGAAGCGGGAGCCGAGAATCCGATCGAAAGGGGAAGGCGTGCCGCCGCGCTGGACATGGCCGAGGACCACGGTGCGCGTTTCGATCCCGAGGCGCCGGGCGATCTCGGCGGCGACCCACTGGCCCATGCCGCCGAGCCGTTCCACTCCCAGATTCTGATCCGCCGTGAGCTGAACGATCTTCCCGCCCCCGGCGGGAAAAGCCCCCTCGGAGACGACGACGATGGAAAAGCGGCTCCCCCGCGCCTTGCGGGCGAGAATGGCCCGGCAGACCTTTTCCATGTCGAAAGGGATTTCCGGGATGAGGATGACGTCGGCGCTGCCGGCGATCCCCGATTCCAGGGCGATCCAGCCGGCGTCCCGACCCATGACCTCGACCACCATCACCCGGTTGTGGCTCTCCGCCGTGGTGTGCAGCCGGTCGAGGGCCTCGGTGACCACGCCAACGGCGGTGTTGTAGCCGAAGGTGACGTCGGTGCCGCGCAGGTCGTTATCGATGGTTTTCGGTACCCCGACCATCGGCATTCCCCGGTCGTTCAGCTGCCGGGCGATTTTCAACGTGCCGTCGCCGCCGACGGCGATCAGGGCCTCGGCCCCAACCTGACGGAAGTTCTCCACCACTCGTTGGGAGACATCCATGAGTTTGACCTCGCCCCCCTCCCGCACCGGATAGGCGAAGGGGTTGCCGCGATTGCTGGTGCCGAGGATGGTTCCCCCCCGGGGAAGAATGCCTTTGACCGCCGCCATGTCCAGAGGAATGATGCGTGGTCCCTCCACCAGGCCGTCGAAACCGTCGGCAATCCCCAGCACCTTCCAATCGCGCTTGAGTACCGCCGCCCGCACCACGCCGCGGATGACCGCATTCAACCCTGGGCAGTCGCCGCCGCCGGTCAATATCGCAATGGTTTTCATGGAGTTATCCTCCTCAGGTTAAGGTTGTCGGCCAAGGCCGCCGCGCCGAGGATTCCGGCCTCGTCGCCGAGCCGGCCGGGAACCACGGTCATGCGCTCGCCGGGCACGGCGAAGGCGTGCCGCCGCAGTTCCCGAAGGATGGCCGGATGCATGAGATCGAAACTGTCGACGGCGCCGCCGGCGATCACCGCGCCGTCGAGATTGAGCAGATTGGCGATCCCGCCCAGAACCCGACCCAGATACCCTCCGGCCTCTTCCAACACCGCCAGGGCCAGGGCATCCCCCCGGCGGGCCGCTTCCCCTACCTGGCGACTGGTGAGTTCGGCGCCGGGGATTTCCGCCAGCGCACTCGCCGCCCCGGCCTCGATCCGCTCCCGGGCCAGCGCCGCCAGCGCCCGGGCCGAGGCATACTGTTCGAGACAGCCGCGATTGCCGCAGCCGCAGGGACGGCCCTCGGGAACCACCGTCCAGTGCCCGACCTCGCCGGCGGCGCCGTCGGCGCCGAGCCAGAGCCGCCGGTCGAGCACCAGCCCGCCGCCGACGCCGGTGCCCAGGGTCAGCGTCAGAAAGGAAGGGAAATCCCGGCCGGCGCCGAAAAGGCCTTCCCCCCAGGCGATGGCGTTGGCGTCGTTGGCCACGACCACCGGCAACCGTAGCCGCTCGGCGAGATCGGCCGCCAAGGGCCGACCATTCAGGGCGGGCAGATTGGGGGAAGTCACCACAGTGCCGTCGCCGGCGATCAGCCCCGGCGCTCCCATGCCGACCGCCACGACCTTCAGCCCCAGGGCTTGGCCTTGCCGCAGCAGTTCATCAATCCCCGTGGCGAACTCCTCCAGCCAGGCGGCATAGCCGGACTCCATCCGGGTCGGACGGCGGTACATCGCGCCGATACGCCCTCGCGCGCCGACCAGCGCGGCCCGGCAGTTGGTGCCGCCGAGATCGATGCCGACTGCCGCCTGCGTCACTTCGGCCCCCGCTGCTCGGTGGCGATGGCGAGACGGGCGAAGCCGGTGGCCTTGGCCAGATCCATCAGCTCGACCACCTGGCCATGGCGCGCCTCCTTGTCGGCGAGAAGGAGGAAGGTCATCTTCTCGGTGCGCTCCTTGAATCCTTCGAGATGGCGACGCAGCGCGGCGGTATTGACCTGGGTCTCGGCGAGGAAGATTTCTCCCTCCTTGGACAGATAGATCTTGACCTCCTCGGCCTCGTCCTTTTCCCGCTGGGTCGAGGCCTCGGGGAGTTTGATGGAAAGGCCCGGGGTTTCGATGAAGGTCGTGGAGATCATGAAGAAAATGAGCAGCAGGAAGACGCAGTCGACCATCGGCGTCATATCGACCTTCGGCTCCTCGCGCCCCCGGCGTTTGCGGAGAAAACCCATGTCAACTCCCCAGCAGGTCGACGAGACGCAGGCTGTACTCTTCCAGTTCCAAGGCGATACGTTCCACCCGGCTGGTCAGATACTTATGCAGCAGGATCGTCGGAATGGCCACGGAGAGCCCGGCCGCGGTAGTGATCAGCGCCTCGGAGATACCGCCACCGAGAGTCGCCGGGGTGCCGACCCCCTGCACGGAGATGACGGTAAAAGCCTCGATCATGCCGAAGACCGTACCGAGCAGACCAAGCAAAGGGGCGATGGTGGCGATGGTCCCCATCAGACCCAGATATTTCTCCAGGGGCGCGGTTTCCCGACTGCCGACCTCCTCGACCACGGTCTTGAGGTGATCGCGAGTGCGGCCGGCGGAGCGCAGGGCGGCGATAAAAATGCGCGCCAGGGACGAGTCGTGGCGCTGACAGACTACCAACGCCTCATCGATATGCCCCCGGTGGGCCAGACTTTCCACCTCGCGGGAGAGCTGCTCGATCCCGCGCCGGGCCTGGCGAAAGGTCCAGATCCGTTCGAGAAAAATGGCCAGCGCCATGACCGAACAGAGCAGGATCGGGTACATGAGGGGGCCGCCCTTTTGAAACAATTCCAGCATGCCGAAAATATCCTTTCAAGGCCGCAGATAAATTCAAAAAACAGTTAATATTAGGATGTTTCAGACGGGGAATCAAGAAAAGCGTGGCGCCGGCGGATACGAAATCGTCCGAAAAGGCTCGAAAAGCAGAGCGTCAGCGGCGACGGCGGGACGGAACCGCGACAAAAAACCACGGGTTATCCGACCGTGACGACGGCAGCATATCGGCGCAAACCGGTCAGTCGATGGGAATGATCGACCCTTCGATGCGTTCGCCGATTTCGAGAAGACCGACGGTGTGACAGGGGGCGTCCCGGCGGTCGGTGGCGCTGCCGGGGTTGAACAGCAGCAGATCCCCGACCCGACGGCAGGCGGGGAGATGACTGTGGCCATAGACCAGGCAGTCGAGGGAAAGCCCCTGGAACTCGCGGCGCAGGCGCTCTTCGAGCTGGAAGGGCGAACCCCAGCCGTGGACCAGGCCGATGCGGAAGCCCCCCAGGGTGAGGACTTTCTTGATGGGTACGCCGGCCGTCGGGGCATCCATGTTGCCGCGCACGGCGTGCACTTCCCGTTCGCCGAAAAGGTCGAGAAATTCGGGAAGGCCGACATCCCCGGCGTGCAGAATCGTCGTCACCTCGGCGAAGCAGCCGGCGCAGAGCTTCTCGGCCAGCCGCGCCCCCTGGGCCAGGTTGCGGATATGAGTATCGGAAATCACGCCGACTTTCAGCATCATTAAAATCCTGGATCGAATATCACAAACCCCGACCAGCCCCGCCACCCGTTATCAAGTTGCCGAAGCGGAGGGCCGGCCAAGTATCGAGATGGTGAAAAATCGGAAGGATACACCATAAAAAAGAAAACAGGGTTTGAATTTGGCCGTTTCCCCTTGACAGGCCGCGCCGGTCGGCTCTATTTTTGTCTTTACTTTCACTAAAATTTCAAGAACGGCAACAGGAGTTTAGCCAACCGCGGGATACACCCGAAATAACCCATGACTGGAAAAGCCCGTTTCGTCAGGCTACCTTATTAAACAAGCCGCCATCCACCACCAGGGAGACAGACCACCATGTCGAAAAAACAGGACGCGCTGGATTACCACAGCTCCGGCCGCAAAGGCAAGATTGAAGTCATCACCACCAAACCCTGCGCCACCAGCCGCGACCTGTCGCTGGCCTACAGCCCCGGGGTCGCCGAACCTTGCCTGGAAATCGAAAAAAATCCCGACGACGCCTACAAGTATACCGCCAAGGGCAACCTGGTGGCGGTCGTCTCCAACGGCACCGCCGTTCTCGGCCTGGGCGACATCGGCGCCCTCGCCGGCAAGCCGGTCATGGAGGGCAAGGGCGTTCTCTTCAAGCGTTTCGCCGACGTCGATGTCTTCGATATCGAACTCAATACCAAGGATTCCGACGAAATCATCCGCACCGTGAAGATCCTCGAACCGACCTTCGGCGGCATCAACCTGGAGGACATCAAGGGCCCCGAGTGTTTCTACATCGAGGAGAAGCTCAAGGAGATCATGGATATCCCGGTCTTCCACGACGACCAGCACGGCACCGCGATCATCGCCAACGCCGGTTTGATCAACGCCCTGGAGACCGTCGGCAAAAAGATCGAGGAGATCAAGATCGTGGTCAACGGCGCCGGCGCCGCCGGCATCGCCTGCGCCCAGATGGCCCTGACCCTCGGCGCCGATGCGAAAAAGATGATCCTCTGCGACACCAAGGGGGTCATCTACAACGGCCGGAGCGAGGGCATGAACGAGTACAAGCAGCGCTTCGCCACCGACCTGCCCTGCCGCACCCTGGAGGAAGCGATGGTCGATGCCGACGTCTTCTTCGGCGTCTCCTCCAAGGGCGCCCTGACCCCGGCCATGGTCAAGTCGATGGCCAAGGATCCGGTCATCTTCGCCATGGCCAACCCCGATCCGGAGATCACCCCGGACGAGGCCAAGGCGGTGCGCGGCGACGTCATCATCGGCACCGGCCGCAGCGACTACAACAACCAGGTCAACAACGTCCTCTGCTTCCCCTTCCTCTTTCGCGGCGCCCTCGACACCCACGCCCGCGCCATCAACGACGAAATGAAGATGGCGGCCTGTCTGGCCCTGGCCAAACTGGCCAAGGAAGATGTGCCCGACTCGGTGCGCAAGGCCTACGGCGGTGTGGAGATCAAATTCGGCCGTGAATACCTGATTCCCAAGCCCTTCGATCCCCGCGTCTTGCTCCATGTCGCCCCGGCGGTGGCCAAGGCGGCCATGGACAGCGGCGTCGCCCGTTTGCCCATCGAGGATCTCGACAAGTACCGCGAACGCCTGGAGGCTCTGCAGGGACGCTCCAAGGAGATCATGCGCGTCCTCATCAACAAAGCCAAATCCAACCCGAAGCGGGTCGTCTTTCCCGAGGGGGAAGAAGACAAGATTCTGCGCGCCGTGGCGATCATCCTCGACGAAGGGATCGCCGTTCCGATCCTCCTTGGCGATGTCGAGGTAATCCGCGCCCGTGCCCGGGAACTGAACATCGACCTCGGCGATACCGAGATCATCGATCCCCGGCAGTCGGAAAAAACCCCGGGCTACACCGAAGAGCTCTTCGTCCGCCGTCAGCGCAAAGGGGTGACCCTGGCCGAGGCCCGACGCATGCTGCGCAACAACCGCAACTATTTCGGCGCCATGATGGTCGAGAAAGGGGATGCCGACACCATGCTTTCCGGCATCAACGCCCACTATCCCGACACCATCCGCCCCGCATTGGAAATCATCGGCAAGAAGGAAGGCCTGTCCAAGGTCCACGGCATGTACATGATGGTCACCAAGAAGGATGTCGTCTTCTTCGCCGACACCACCGTGACCATCGAGCCGACCGCCGAGGAACTGGCGGAAACGGCCATTCTGACCGCCGAAAAAGCCCGACACTTCGAGATCGAACCGCGCGTGGCGATGCTCTCCTTCTCCAACTTCGGCAGCGCCGACCACCCCCTGACCCTCAACGTCAAGCGCGCCACCGCCCTGGTCAAGCAGCGCGCCCCCGAGCTGATTGTCGACGGCGAGATGCAGGCCAACGTCGCCCTCGACCCCGAGCTGGTCGCCCGTCAGTTCCCCTTCTCGAAGCTCAAGGGAGACGCCAACGTCTTCATCTTCCCCGATCTGCAATCGGGCAACATCTCCTACAAGCTGCTGCACAAGCTCGGCGGCGCCGAGCAAATCGGCCCCATCCTCATGGGCACCAAGAAGCCGGTGCACGTCCTGCAACGGGGCGACGACGTCGCCGACATCGTCAACATGGCCGCCGTTGCCGTGGTTGACGTGCAGGAAGAAAGCTGATCATCCATAAAAAAGAACAACGGAAAAGGGGGGCCTTTGTGCCCCCCTTTTCCGTTGTCATCCCGCTGCGAGACCGGCTGCGCGTCCCCTTCCCCAAAGGAGCTGATTTCATAAGTCCTTTCGAGGGGGCCAGGGTTTTCCCCGCCTCCAACAATCGACCTGAACCGGCTCGTCAAATGCCCCAATCATCGACCCGGAAAGTCGTCTACCGGACATCCTTAATAAAATCATGCCGAAGTCTTTCAGAGGAACCATTCCGCCGGCCTTGGCTAATGACCGTCGCAACCAAAATCCCGGGCTTTAACGACATTCTTTTTTCACCTTTATAAAATTCTCCCGATTCGGGACATCTCAGATTTCCGCTAAAAAGGGGCGCGCCGGATATCCCGATCACGCGCTGGTCAATTCGGCGAAACCACGCTGTAGGGTAAAGTTGAAACATTGCAGATAAGTAATGATCGTGACGATGAAACAAAAGAACGACGTACCCAGTACGAAGGTTGCGGCTGGCGCCAACCAAATGAAACCGACGAAGCCGAGAAATACCGCACCCTTGATGGTGTCGCTGAACAACCGCTGCTGGCGCAGGACCTTCTGCTGTTCGGCGCTGGTTTGGGCCAAGGCGGCGGTGAGTTCGCGCCGCGCTTCGTTTCCGGCAAAGCGCCGCAGGGGGAAAAACAGGGCAAGCTGCAGCAGAAGCGTGGCGATTAAGCTGTTGCGAAAAATGTGCGGTGTCCCCTTGACGGCGAAGAGGTGCTGAAAATGCAGGGCCATGTAGATCAGCAGAAAACAGAGCAGAATTTGCACGATGCGGTGGATGATCAGGGTAAAACGCAGACGGCGAATGGCAATGGATTCACTCATTTGAATAGTACGTCCTTTTGATTATGAAGAGACCGATTCGGGGCTATTCAGACGAAAGGAGGTTCGGATTCCTCGTGTGACGACTGTGACTTCCTCTGACGTTCCAAAGACTCCCAGTGACTTTTCCAGTCACGGCGACGCACCGTCACGAGAATGACGAGACCGATCAAAATAATCGTTCCCCAGAAAATCGAAGTCCATTCTCCCCGATAGGCCCCGGACCCGAGGGAGTAAAGGCCAAAGGCCGCAAGTCCTCCTTCCAGAGAAATCATTCGCAGGGGCCAGGGTTTGCGTTGCGGTTGAAGAGGGTTCATCGCGACCTCCACGCTTCATGTCGTGTGGAAATTGGTACGGATCAATTTCTGCAAATCCGCGATACCGACCAGGGCTCGGTGTAGCGCCTCGTGTTCGTCCGGCGACAACCGCACCGGGTCGATAAAATAGGAATCCTGTTGTTCGCCACGCAAATAGCGGATCTGCGCGTTGATCCGATGTCGGGTCAGGGTATGATAAGCCTCGCTCAGTTCGGCCGCGCTCGCGGCATGGAGATACCTGCCTGCTTCTAACTGGGTGATGCGCTGCAGGGTATTGGTGGCCGGCAAACCGTGATTCACTGCTAGGATGCGGATATTCATAATCAGCGGCGCCCAGCCGAGCAGCTTGAGGTTGAACAGGCCGCGATGCTCGCCGACGCGGTCGGTCCAGAGCCGACCGAAGCGGCCGAGGCCCACCTTCATTTCCGTCGCATGCCGCGCCATGCCCAGAACCACCGGCGGGTTGCCCTGTTCGAAATCGCGGATCGTTTCGATCAGGCGGCTGGCGATGGTCGCGTTGCCGGCGATGAAACGGGCGTCCGAAAGAACGATCAGATCCATCAGATTGGCGGCGTAATCCTCGTACTCATAGCGGACGATGGCCAGCAACCGTTCTTTCCATTGCGCCAGCGAGCCGCGCCAAGTCGGATTGGTGGGCATGATGTCGCCGGTGCATTTGGCGAACCCGACCTCGGCCAGCCGCTCCACCAGGCATTCCGAGAAGCCCTGAAAGTAGAGGTCGGCCGCGTCGCCCCCGCCGTCGCCGTAGACGATGAGATAATCCTGATCGGTGATGAGGGTCTGTTCCTCGCGCCCGTCGCTGCCCATGCTGATAAGGGCATAGGGACGGGGCGGCGGGCCGAGCCCGGGAGCCAGTTCGGCTTCCACCAGGGACAGGGTGCGCTCGGCCAGGAGATCGCGGTATTCGGTGCAGCCCCGGTGCAGGCCGGGCACCGAGCCGCTGGTGACGAAGAATGCCGTTTCCAGGGCGGTGAGGACGTTTTCGATTCTCCCCAGTTCGTCAAAGCTGTCGGCCCGCGTCGCTTTTTCCAGCAGCTCCCGGCGGCCGTCTTCCATGGATTGGACCAGCCCCCGCTGTTGGGCGATGGCTTCGGCCAGTTCCGTCAGCAACCCCAGGGCGCGGGGTCGGTCGAGACGGAGAAGGGTCTCCCTGAGCTGTTCCCGGAAGCTTTCCGGAAAAGCGCCGGGGGGCGCCGGCGATAAGGTTTTGGCTTTTGGCATAGACGCGCGGCGAGGGCTCGGTGCTGAAAGTCAGATGGGGAAGGTTTGCCGCCTTCCCCATCTGTATAGCACATCAGATCAGGCAATTAAAGTTAATGATCGATGGCCTTGGCCATGCCGATACCGGTGTTCTGGCGAACGTAGATCTCGTCGAACATCTCTTCCGAACGCTTCTCGCGGAAGGCCAGGGCGCCGAGGATCGCCGCCAGGAAGCCGAGGGGGATGGAGACGATACCGGGGTTCTTCAGCGGGAAGAGCGGGGCGGTAAGGCCGAGCATCGAAGTGCCGCCTTCGTTGGCCGTGACGTCGGCGCGGGCTTTCTCCAGCGCTGCCGTATCCTTCTCGTTCAGGACTTCGCCGGCGGTCAGCTTGGTTTCCATGGCGGTGATGACCTTCTTGGCCTCGTCGGCGATCTTCTGCGGGTAGGTCATGTTGGGCGAGACCATCACCAGACCGATGGAGGCGATGGTGCCGACCACCAGGCCGCAGATGACGCCGGCGGTGTTGAATTTGCGCCAGAAGAGGGAGAGCACGACGACCGGCAGGTTGCCCGAGGAAGCCACGGCGAACGCCAGGGCCACCAGGTGGGCGACGTTCTGTTTTTCCGCCGCGATGCCGATGACGATGCCGACCGCGCCGACGCACAGGGAGGTGATCCGGGCCGCCATAACCTGCTCGTGCTGATCGGCGTGGCCGTCCTTGATGACGTTGACGTAGATGTCGTGGGCGATGGCCGCCGAGGCCGCCAGCACCAGACCGGAGACGACCGCCAGGATGGTGGCGAAGGCGACGGAGCAGAGGAAGGCCAGGAACAGGTCGCCGACGACCGGGGCGATGTCCGAACCCAGTTGCTGGGCCAGCAGCAACGTGGCCATGTTGCCGCCCTTATCGACCGCCATGACGCCTTGCGGGGTGACGTGGATGGCGGCACCGAAGCCGAGCAGGGTGGTCAGGACGTAAAAGCCGCCGATGATCCACATGGCGATGATGACCGATTTACGGGCGGCCTGGGCGGTCGGCACGGTGAAGAAGCGCATCAGGATGTGGGGCATCCCGGCGGTGCCGAGCACCAGGGCCATGCCGAGGGAAATCTGGTCGAGGGGCGCCTTCATGAACAGGGCCGGCTCCAGAAAACGCTGGCCGGCGTCCACCCCGGTCATGGTGATGCCGTCCTTGAGGAGCAGTTTCGAGACGTGGTCCTGGATGTTCGGGCTGTTGACGATGTCGCTGAAGAACTGGATCGGGCTGAAGCCGGCTTTGGCGCCGACCAGGACCGAGAGGAGGAAGGCGCCGCTCATGAGCAGGCCGGCCTTGATGATCTGGACCCAGGTGGTGGCGGTCATGCCGCCGAAGACGACGTAGCCGACCATGAGGATGCCGACGCCGATGATCGACATCTTGTAGGGGAAACCGACCAGCAGCGCCATGAGTTTACCGGCGCCGACCATCTGCGCGGTCAGGTAGAAG
>CALJLX010000542.1 GCA_937982495.1 uncultured Desulfuromonas sp. | reverse complement strand
TCGTGGGCCAGGCTGTAATAGCCGAGATGGTCGCCGAAGGGGCCTTCGGGCAGGGTTTTGTGCGGGTCGATGGTGCCGGTGATGACGAAATCGGCTTCCGCCGGCATCGGCAGGCCGCCCTCCGGGGCGACCATGGCCAGGCGATGACCGCCGAGGAGGCCGGCGAAGGCCAGCTCGGGCATCCCCTCGGGCAGCGGCATCACCGCCGCCACCGTCAGGCTGGGCGGGCCGCCGACGAAGATGTTGACCCGGAGCGGTTCGCCCCGGTCGATGGCGGCGGCGTGATGGACGCCGATGCCCCGGTGAATCTGGTAATGCAGGCCGATCTCCCGGTTCGGCGCGTACTCGCCACCGGAAATCTGCACCCGATACATGCCCAGATTGGAGGAGCGGATACCGGGGCGCAGCGGATCTTCCGAATAGACCTGGGGCAAGGTGATGAAAGCGCCGCCGTCGTCGGGCCAGGATTTGAGCTGGGGGAGTCGGTCGATGCTGGTGGTATGGGCGAGAATCGGCCCGCCGGAGACTTTGCGCGGCAACAGATGCCAGGCGCCGAGGGGAGCGCGCAGAGCCGCCATGGGCTGTTTCAGGGCATGGGCCGGATTGACCTTGAGGGCAACCAGCGCTTCGATGGTTTTCAGGGTATCGCGAAAGATGTAGCGGGTCCGATCCAGGGTGCCGAAGAGGTTGCCGAGCATGGGAAAGGGGCAACCCTTGACGTTGGTGAAGAGCAGCGCCGGCCCGCCGGCCCGGTAGACCCGGCGCTGGATGGCGCCGACTTCGAGATCGGCGTCGACCTCGGCGGCGATGCGCCGCAACTGGCCGGTCCGTTCCAGATCGGCGACACAGGAAACGAGATTTCTATAGCCCATGACAACCTCCATCAGTTTCCGCGTTTTCTTCCAAATCCGCGAAAGTATTGCACGACCCAACGAGAGCGGCAACCAGAAAGCGGGTGGCTAGGGGGATTGCCGCCGCTGGCGCCGCTCATCGCGACGGCGATCGAGATACTCCACTTTCACCGGCACCCGCAGCCCGTCCATCAAAAAGAGGAAACGGGCCTCCGCGAAAGTGGGCGGGCCGAAGCGGCGCGAGCCGAGGCCGTTGGAGAGGCCGAGACCTTCCCGGGGCATCCCGAAAAGATTGACGGCCATGCGGTTGTCGCCGTCTTCGTCGTGCAATACACTGACCGCATAAGCGCCAAAAGGCAAATGGGGAAAGGTCAGCTCGCAACGCCCGTCGCGAATCTCCCCCTGAGCACTGACCAGGGCGCCCTTCTCTTCATCGGGAAAACCTTCCGCCGAAGCGAAAAGCCATACCCGCGCCACCCCCCGGGAGTTGCGAAACCCCGCCATTTCAACGATCAGCCGCCCCTGTCCGGTCAAGGTCACGGGAGC
>CALJLX010000541.1 GCA_937982495.1 uncultured Desulfuromonas sp. | reverse complement strand
AAGCCCCGCATTCGCGGGGCTTTTTTGTGTTTATTGATGCAATCGTCCTAGCCAAGTTCCTTAATGACCGCCGAGAAATCCTCCTCGCCGCGTCCGGCCTTGACCGCCTTTTCATAGACCTTGGCCACCGCATTGGCCGCCGGCAACTCAAGGCTCGATTTATCCGCGACTTCCTTGGCCTGCATCAGGCCTTCATAGACATACTTCAGGGCTAGGTTGCGGGAGAAATCGCCCCGGGCGATGGACCGCCCCTTGGCGTTGAAGAGCGGAGAGGCCACGCCGCCCGATTCGAGAACTTCGAGGATCTTCTCGGCGTTGAAGCCGAGCTTTTCACCCAGCACCAGGCCCTCGGCCAGCGCCACCATCAACTCGGACTGCACCAGATTGACCACGAACTTCATGCGGGTCGCGGCACCGACCTCGCCAACATGGATGATGTTCAGGGCGAAATGGGAAAAGACCTCGCGACAACGGCTGAGCAGGGTGTGATCGCCGCCGGTGAGGACCGTGAGCAGGCCGCTGATGGCATGTTCCTTGGTCCCCCAGATCGGCGCTTCGAGAAACTGTACGCCCTTGGCGGAGGCCCTGGCGGCCAGGTCCAAGGTCGCTTCCAGGGAATGAGTGCCCATATCGACCAGGATCGCCCCCGGCTTGAGGCCTTCCATGAAGCCGTTCTTACCGTTCAGGGCCGCGCTGACCTCTTCTTTTTCGGGCAGCACGACAATCAGCATGTCCTTGTTCTGTGCCACCTCGAATGGACTCGCCGCCGATTTGGCACCCAGTTTGACCAGGTCGGAAACCGCGTCCGACTTGGTGTCGTAAACCGTCAGTTTATAATGTGCCTTCAGCAGATTGGCGGCGATATGCCGCCCGACTGTGCCTAGACCGATAAAACCGATATCCTTGACCATCCGCGACCTCCCCGTAAGACTCGAAAATGAAACATATGCTGACTACCTATACCGCAAATCCACAAAAAAACAAGAGCAAATAAATCGGAACCCGCCGAAACGAAGGCAACCGAAGTCGCCGATTTCATGCTCAGGCTTCCGCCAAAGGCAAGGAAAAAGCGACCCGGGTACCGAGTCCCGGCTGACTTTCCAGACTGATCGTCCCCCCATGCGCCTCGACGATCGCCTTGACCAGACTCATCCCCAGTCCGATACCACCGAGAGCGGTATCCGAAGCATCGGCCCGGAAAAAACGATCGAAAGCGCGGCAGCGCTCCTCGTCGCTCATGCCCGTCCCCTGGTCGACCACCTCGAAGCGGTAGAACCCCGCCTCGGGCTGGCCCATGATACGGATAACTCCGGGCCTCGGCGAAAACTTGACCGCGTTGCTCAGCAGACTGGTGAAAATCTGTTCGATCTTCGCCCGATCAACATCCAGGCGACTATCAGGGGCGGTCATGGCGAAATCAAAACGCTGGTTGGTAGACAGGCCGTGACAATACTCCCGCACTTCATCGAGCAGATCGGCCACGGTATGCACCCGCCGTTCGAGCGGCAGCGGCAGCCCTGAATCGACGCAACTGATATCGAGCAGCACGTCGAG
>CALJLX010000540.1 GCA_937982495.1 uncultured Desulfuromonas sp. | reverse complement strand
TGCGGGCGGTGGCCAACCATTCCGGCTATCCCGAGCGGGTGCTGCGCCCCCTCTCCGCCAAACTGCTGCCCATTACCCCCATGGAAGAAGCGGGGCTGGTCGATCGTGAACGGTTGCTCGACATCCAGGGGCGCTCCCGCCGCCGCCAGCAGGAACTGGCCGCCGAGTGGGGCGTCGTCGACTACCCTTCCTCCGGCGGCGGCTGCCTGCTCACCGAGGCCTCCTTTTCCGGGCGCTTGCGCGATCTCTTCGCCCATCGCCCCGAAGCCGACGTCACCGACGTGGAACTGCTCAAGGTCGGCCGCCAGTTCCGCCTCTCCCCCCAGTCCCAACTCGCCGTCGGCCGCAACCAGAGCGACAACGAGGCGATCAAGCGCCTGGCCCGGCCGAGCGATATTCTCCTCCGCGCCGACAACTTTTCCGGCCCCCTGGGACTGGTCAGCGGCGAGGCCGGAGCCGAGGATCTGGCGGCGGCCGGGGCCATCGTCGCCACCTACGGCAAGGGGCGCGACGAGACGACGGTACGCGTTCTGCTGCAGCAGGGAGAAGAGAAATGGACCATCGACGTCGCCCCCATGCCGCAGGAAGGTATCGGCCGGAGGCAGATCATCTGAGACAAAAAAGCTTTTCCCCAGGCACAAAATCACGAGGGGCGGTCCCATGGGCCGCCCCTCGTTGCATCATTCGCCAATTCCCCGCCCGGACCAACGCCTGTCACTTCCTTAGGCGCCAGGGAGCACCCGAGCCGCTGTTGTTGCCCGCCGGCACATAGGTTTCCTTGAAGAAGCGGACATCTTCGATGGTGTAAAAGGCATCCTTGTTGAAGGACTTGATCAAGGCGATCGCCTTTTGCAGATCCCGCCTTTTCACCACGGTGAAGATGATTTTGACCGGACCCGATTCGCCGTGGGCGTTGACGTTGGTGACGCCGAAGCCTGCATTCCACAGGGCCGAGCTCAGCCCGGGATCGGTGTTGGGGGTAATGACACGAAGAATCAGGTTACCGAAGGCCAGGCGCTCTTCAAGCAGCAGGCCGACAAAGTTCCCGGCGCCGAAGCCCAGGGCAAAGGCCAGGTAGGTGATCCAGTTGTCCAGGTGCTGCATGACCTGGGAAATCGCCAGGACCCAGACCAGGGCTTCCAGAAAACCCAAGGGGGCGGCCAGATGCTTCAGCCCCCGGTAAACCATGGAGATGCGCAGGGTACCCAGGGTCACATCAAGAATGCGGGCGAGAAAAACCAACAGCGGCACCGCCACCATGGACACCAGCCCCGAACCGCCGACCGCTTCCGGAAACATCGTGAATTTCTCCTATTCGCTGACGAGCCCTGGGCGACGGACTCGCCGCCGGGACATGCGTCGAATTCAAACGCAATAAGGGGATTTATTTTCCCCGAAACCCGTTTTTCAATCCCTCTTTCGCGATTTACAACCGCGCGGCCTTGGGGAAAAGAATGTTGTTTTCCAGATGAACATGTTTGTGGAGATCATCCTCAAATTCCTGGAGCTTGCGATACGCGAGAGTGAAGGTGTTGCAGGCATCGGCCGGAAGCGCGTATCCCTGTGAAAGACGGCGAATGGTGTGAATCGCATCGCCGACTTCTTCGTGTTCGCGATGGAGACGAACCAGGGACTGGCGGATCGTTTCCCGGTCGTTCGCATCCGGGGTTTTGCCGGCGACGACGGCGGCTTCCGCGCGTTTGAGCGCCGGGAAGAAAACCTCTTCCTCCTCGCGCAGATGTCCGACCATCTCTTGCGCGATTTTCTCGAAAATGGCGGCGATCCGGATGACCTCGGGATGGCGTTCGCCATGCACGGCGGCGATCTTTCGTGCATAAGCGGCGATCTGCTCGTCGTTTTCCTTGAGATAGGCATGGTGCGTGTTGACGATGTAGTCGGCCAGGAACGACAGGGTCCAGGCCGAGTAATTCCGGCTCCGGTCGACCGGGGCCTGTGCCAAGCCCTCGATTTCCCTCACGAGAGCCGCCGGATCGACCCCTTGCTCCCGACAGGCGTCGGCGAGGGTAGCCTTACCGCCACAACAAAAATCGATCCCGTGCTTTTCGAAAATCTCGGCCGTCCGGTAATCGTCCGTGACGATATCTCCGACCGTCTTCTCAGAGAGGCTTGTTGTCGTCATGATTTTCCCCTTTCCTGGTGTCCGCTGAGTTTAAATTCTCAGCCCCGCAACACGGCACCCAAAACAATCCGGAATTCTTCGCCGAAGTTGGTAAACATAATCAATCTAGCCCAGGGGTATAAACCGGTCAATGCGTGAATCCACCGAATCTTCTCGATTTTCCCTTCGCACCCCGACCGAGAGGATCGTCGTCAACGCAAGCGAGGGGCGGTCCCTTGGGGCCGCCCCTCGTATATTCATGCCTCATCAAATCCGGAATCAGACGCGCGGACCGGCCTGGGTGAAGTCGAAATCGTCGCCGTCCTTGATGTATTTCTTGAAGTTCTCGATGAACATCCCGGCCAGCTTGTGCGCGGTCTTGTCGAAGGACTCGGGATCGGGCCAGGCGTTGCGGGGGTTGAGCAGGGAGCTGTCGACGCCGGGCAGGGCCTTGGGGATGTGCAGGCGGAACCAGCGGGTCTGGTCGAACTCGGCCTTTTCGATGCTGCCGTCGAGGATGGCGTTGACGCAGGCGCGGGTGGCTTTGATGCTCATCCGCTTGCCGACGCCGTAGCCGCCACCGGCCCAGCCGGTGTTGACCAGGTAGGCGTTGACGCCGTGCTGTTCCATCTTCTCGCCGAGCAGCCTGGCGTAGACGGTCGGATGCAGCGGCAGGAAGGCCTCGCCGAAGCAGGCCGAAAAGGTGGCCGAGGGCTCGGTGACCCCGCGTTCGGTGCCGGCGACCTTGGCAGTGTAGCCGGAGAGGAAGTAGTACATGGCCTGCTCTTTGGTCAGCTTGCTGACGGGAGGCAGCACGCCGAAGGCGTCGCAGGTGAGGAAGATGATGTTCTTCGGATGGCCGGCCTTGAGGGTCGGCTCGTGATTCTCGATGTGTTCGATGGGGTAGGAGACCCGGGTGTTCTCGGTCTTGGCGCGGCTGTCGAAGTCGATCACGCCGTCGTCGTCGGCGACCACGTTCTCCAGCAGGGCGTTGCGCTGGATGGCGTTGTAGATTTCCGGCTCGCTCTCGGCGCTGAGGTTGATGCACTTGGCGTAGCAGCCGCCTTCGAAGTTGAAGATGCCGTCGTCGTCCCAACCGTGCTCGTCGTCGCCGATGAGCTTGCGGGAAGCGTCGGTCGACAGGGTGGTCTTGCCGGTGCCGGAGAGGCCGAAGAAGAGGGCGACGTCCCCCTCTTTGCCGACGTTGGCCGAGCAGTGCATGGAAAGAATCCCCTGCAACGGCAGCCAGTAGTTCATCATGGTGAAGATGCCCTTCTTCATCTCGCCGCCGTACCAGGTGCCGCCGATAATGGCCACATTCTTCTCGATGTTGAAGGCGATGAAAACCTCGGAGTTGAGGCCGTGCTTCTCCCAGTCCTTGTTCACCAGGTTGCTGGCGTTGTAGACGGTGAAGCCGGGGGCGAAACCGGCGAGATCGGCCGCCGTGGGGCGGATGAACATGTTCTTGACGAAGTGAGACTGCCAGGCGAACTCGGTGATGAAACGTACCGACTTGCGGGTTTTCTCGTTGGAGCCGCAGAAGCCGTCGGTGACGTAGATATCCTTGCCGGAAAGGTAGTCGGTGACTTCGGCGTAGAGTTCGTCGAAGACCTCGGGGGCCATGGCGACGTTGACCTTGCCCCAGGCGATGTTTTCGAAAGA
>CALJLX010000539.1 GCA_937982495.1 uncultured Desulfuromonas sp. | reverse complement strand
GGCGCCAGCATCCGTGCCGCCAGCCTTCCCCGCGCCGCCGGGGAGCCCCGGCCAAACGCCTCGCCCCGGGCACGGAAGGCCGCGACCTGCAGGACCGCCTCCTCCCGCAACAGGGGGATGAAACGCAGCACCAGTTGCCCGAGGCGGATCGGCTCCGCCACCGGCAACCCCAAGCGGCGCAGGGGCAAAAGAAGCGCGGCAACGGCGGCGGCCAGCGCCTCGACGGAGCTGGTCAGGGTCAAGAGCGAGGAAAAAGCCATCGCCAACAGCAGCTGAACACAGACGGTGAGCCCGCGCAGAAAACCGTCGTAGGATAAGAGTTCGAGGCCGAAGAGGGTCCGGCCGGGGGTCAGAAAAAGGTGCAGCAGCAAGGTAAAGAGCAGCAGCCAACGCAGAGAACGGAGGCTCCGCGAAGCGAGACGCCAGGGCAGACCCGAAAGGATGAAGAGGGTGATGAAGCAGAAAGCCAGGGCCGCCAGCCGCGCCGGGACATCGGTGGCGAAGCTCGCAACCGCGAAAAGAGGCAGGACGCCCAGTTTGAACCGGGCATCGAGGCGGTGCAAAGGAGAATCCCCCGGCACATACCGCCCCAGCATCAGATCATCCAGCACCGGCGCCACTCCTCACTCCTCACTCCTCACTCCTCACTCCTCACTCGCCAAAAGCAGCAGTTCCGCGACCCGCACCGCCGGCAGAGCCGCGCCGGCCCGGAGGTTATCCGCCGCCAGCCAGAGATCGAGCCCGCCGGGACGGGAGCCGTCGGCACGCAATCGTCCCACCTGCACCTCATCCTGACCGGCGGCATCGACCGGAGTCGGATAATCCTCCTCGGCCGGCTCGTCGATCAGGGCCACGCCGGGGGTCGCGGCCAGGGCCGCGCGGGCCTGCCGCGGGGCGAGCGCCCCTTGCGCTTCGACATTCACCGCCGCGCTGTAACCGTAAAAGACCGGAACCCGGACCGCCGTGGCACTGACACCCAACGCGGGAAGATCGAGCAACCGCCGCAGATCGTGAACCAGCGCCGCCTCTTCGGCATCGATCCCGTCGGCATCGATAGGACCGGTTTGCGGCAGGCAGTTGAAGGCGATCTGCCGGGGAAAGACCTTGGCGTCGCAGGGACGGCCATTGAGCAATTCGCCGCACTGCACTCGCAGCTCGTCGATCCCCGCCCGGCCGGCTCCGGAAACCGCCTGCACGCTGGTTATCACCAGGCGCCGCAGGGGGCTGAGCCGATGCAGCGGCATGAGCGCCACGGTCAGGGCGGCGGCCGCCGCGCCGGGGATGGCGATGATTTTCTTGCCCCGGGCCCGGGCGATTTCCCGGGGATTGACCTCCGGCAGCACCAGCGGCACATCGGCATCGATGCGCCAGGCGCCGGAAAGATCGATGCAGACCGCCCCGGCGCCGGCGGCGACGGGGCAGAAGCGGGCGCTGACGGCAGCCGGCGCGCAGAAGAAGGCGAGGTCGATGCCGGCGAAGGCCTCCTCGTCCAGCCTTTGCACCAGCACCGAATCCCCGCGAAAGTCGAGAAACTCGCCGTCGGAACGCTCCGAAGCAAGCAAGCGCAACTGTGCCACGGGAAAATCCCGCTCTTCGAGGATTTCGAGCAACTGCCGACCGACAACACCGGTGGCGCCGACCACGGCGATATGGAACTCTTTGGACATGGATTTGAAACTCCCTGGTTTACGTCGGGGATGAAAAAACACAGGGCACGGAGAACCGCGATTCCCCGTGCCCTGTCTCTATGACTGTGGCGATTAAAGGTTGGCGATGATCGCGGCGCCGATTTCGACGGTGTTGACCTTCTTCTCACCGGCTTTGTTCTGGAAAATGTCGCCGGTGCGGTAGCCCTGATTGAGGGTCTTTTCCACCGCCGCGTCGATGGCATCGGCGGCATCGTTCATGCCGAAGGAGTAGCGCAACATCATCGACGTCGACAGGATCTGGGCGATGGGGTTGGCGATGCCCTGGCCGGCGATGTCCGGAGCGCTGCCGCCGGAAGGCTCGTACATGCCGAAGGTGCCTTCGGCCAGGGAGGCCGAGGGGAGCATGCCGAGGGAACCGGTGAGCATGGCGGCCTCGTCGGAGAGGATGTCGCCGAACATGTTTTCGCAGAGCAGCACGTCGAACTGCTTGGGCCAGCGCACCAGCTGCATGGCGCCGTTATCCACGTACATGTGGGAGAGCTGGACGTCGGGATATTCTTTGCCGATACGGGTCACCACCTCGCGCCAGAGGACCGAGGTCGAGAGCACGTTGGCCTTGTCGATGGAGCAGAGCTTCTTGTCGCGCTTCCGCGCCGCCTGGAAACCGACATGGGCGATGCGCTCGATTTCCGGCACGCTGTAGCGCATGGTGTCGACACCGACCCGGGCATCCCCCTCCCCTTCGATCCCCTTGGGCTGGGAGAAGTAGATGCCGCCGGTGAGCTCCCGCACCACCAGCACGTTGAAGCCGCCGGCGATGACTTCTTCCTTGAGGCTCGACGCGCCGGTCAGGGCCGGAAAGATGATGGCCGGACGCAGGTTGGCGTAGAGGCCGAAGATTTTCCGTAGCGGCAGCAGGGCGCCGCGCTCGGGCTGCTCGTCGGGAGGCAGGCTTTCCCACTTGGGACCGCCGACCGAGCCGAAGAGAATGGCATCGGAAGCCTTGCAGATGTCGATGGTCGTTTGCGGCAGCGCCTTGCCTTCAAGGTCGATCCCCGCCCCGCCGACGTTGGCGAAGGTGCGCGCAAACTTTACGTCGAACTTCGTTTCAATAACATCCAGAACCTTCAACGCCTCGGCCATGACCTCGGGGCCGATGCCGTCGCCGGGAAGAACCGCTACTTTGTACGTCTTTGCCATGCCTGCTCATCTCCTTTAGCAATACCAAATGATTTTCACGCCGGGTAAACGAAAAAGACAGATTTTTCAAACGGTTGCCAATAATAAAGAGGAGCGCGGGG
>CALJLX010000538.1 GCA_937982495.1 uncultured Desulfuromonas sp. | reverse complement strand
TCTGCTCCCGCTCGTCATGGCCGCCGCCGAGGCCGGCGCCGCGATGGCGGCCGACAGCGTCGATCTCGTCGATGAAGATGATGCAAGGGGCATTCTTCTTCCCTTGCACGAAGAGGTCGCGAACCCGACTGGCGCCGACCCCGACGAACATCTCGACGAAGTCCGATCCGGAGATGGAGAAAAAGGGCACCCCCGCCTCGCCGGCGATGGCGCGAGCGAGCAGGGTCTTGCCGGTGCCGGGGGACCCGCAGAGCAATACCCCCTTGGGAATCCGTCCGCCCAGGCGGGAGAACTTCTTGGGCTCCTTCAGAAAGGAAACGATCTCTTCCAGTTCGTCCTTGGCCTCGTCGATCCCGGCCACGTCCTTGAAGGTGACCTGGGCCTGGTTGTCGGTGAGCAGCTTGGCCTTGCTCTTGCCGAAACTCATGGCCTTGCCCCCACCCGACTGCATCTGCCGCATGAAGAAGACCCAGACCGCGATCAGCAGCAGAATCGGCCCCCAGGAGACCATCAACGTGAACCAAAAGCTGCGGTCCTCGGCGGGACGCGCTTGGATCTCCACCCCTTTTTCACGCAGTTGCGCGATCAGCGCGGGGTCGTCCGGAACGAAGGTCTTGAACAGGGTATCGTCCTGATACTTCCCTTCGACATTAGAGCCCTGCACCGTGACTTCCCGCACCCGCCCCTCTTCCACCGCCGCCAGAAAAGCCGTGTAGGTGATGGGTTTCTGCTCCTGGCCTTTCTGCGTCATCATGTTGAAGAGCAGGATCATGACCAGGGAAATGACCAGCCAGAGCGCAAGATTTTTATAGAATTGATTCACAGTACCCCCTAAGCACTTAAATTGTAGCCAACGGAGCCCGCACGAAGCGCCTGCGAACGGAAAATTGCGCGGGTTCCCGGAAACTTAACATAGGCATTGCGATTTCACAACCCGTTTTCGTGGCCCTTCCCGGGGCGATAGACAAAGCGCAAAACCCGCCTGCAAGCCGCTTCGGGACGATATGCATGACCACGCCGCACCCCCGCCACCCAGAGTATTTCATCCTTCGCCAACAGCCAGAGGTAACGGCGCTTTTCCTTCTCGATCTTTTGATCGATAAAGAAAGCCTTGAGCTTTTTCCCTCCCGGCGCGCCTTCGGGATGAAAACGATCGCCTGGACAAAAGGGCCGCCACCACAGCGGAAAATCGATACAGAAACCGTCGAATTCCTCGATCAGCGCCGTCTTCTCTCCAGGCCCGTTTTCCACCGACACCCGCAACTCGCCGCCATCGGCGAGGGCATACGTCCCCGGGCCGGAAATCTCCAGGGGCGCGATCTCCATCTCGAGCGGACGCCGCCTTCGCAGCCACAACCGTTCATAACGCCGGCCGACCCAGGCTCCGGGCAGATCAAGCTCTCCCTGGGGATGCTCGGAACGCGCCAGAGAGCACACAGCGGACAGATGACAGGAGGCAATTCCCTGCAAATCGCCCCGCACCTCGGCCAGCGCCCGCCGCAAGACCCGCGGCAACAGAGCGGGATGCAATGCGAGCAAAAGACCTCGAGACAAGCTCAATCCATCGCCACGGTCGAGCAAAACTCGGCTTAAGGCCTCATCCTCCCGTTCCCGCCAGAAATCCTCCTCTTCGGAAAGCTGTTCCGACAGGCGAAAAAGATGCTCTTCAACCCGCGGGTTGAAGCCTTCGAGGAGGGGCAAGAGCTGGTGACGGATCCGGTTCCGGGTAAAACGGGAATCGCGATTACTGGCATCTTCGATGAAGGGCCATCCGTGCTCCGCCAGAAATCCCTGCAACTGCTCGCGGGCAAAGGGGAGCAAGGGACGGATGAAGGGCGGGGACCACGGCTGCATGGCCCCCAGGCCTGAGCTGCCGGAACCGCGCAGTAACCGATGCAGCAGAGTTTCGGCCTGGTCGCCGCGATGGTGCCCCAGGGCCACCTTAACACAACCCTGGGCCGCCGCCGTCTCCACCAGAAACTCCCGGCGGGCCCGGCGGGCAGAGGCTTCCAAACCATCCTTCCAGATGCGGGAAAGCTGCGGAACGTCTCGCGTCCCGACATGCAGGGGAATGTCCAGCCTGGCGCAAAGGCCCCGAACAAATTCGGCATCGTCGCCACTTTCGGGACGCATGCGATGATCCAGGTGCGCCACCGCGACCTCAATCCCCAGGGTTCGGGCATTCCGCTGCAACAAAACGAGCAGCGCCACCGAATCGGCGCCACCGGAGACCGCGGCCAACACCCGCTCGCCAGTCCCCAGCAACCGACGCCGTCTGATATTTTCGACAAATAGCTCATCCATCAGAAACGACCCACGCCAAACAGACAAACCCCCCACCAGAATCCTGGAGGGGGGTTTGTAAAATGGTGGCGGTGCAGAGATTCGAACTCCGGACACTGCGGATATGAGCCGCATGCTCTAACCAACTGAGCTACACCGCCGTCTGAACTGATATGATCAACCTCGTGAAGAGGTTCGAAGTTTGGTTGCGGGGGAAGGATTTGAACCTTCGACCTTCGGGTTATGAGCCCGACGAGCTACCAGACTGCTCCACCCCGCGCCATGGAGTCGGGAATTTACCCGCAACACCGAAACAAGTCAAGTAAAAAATTTACCGGAAAAGACGGGGAGGAGCCCCTGCGTTCGCTCTGGCCGGCTTATTGTTTTTTGATCATTCCTGAAAGGCGTTCCTCGTTTTTCAGCCGTTCCACAACCTGGGAAACCGCCTCGTTTCCGGCATAGG
>CALJLX010000537.1 GCA_937982495.1 uncultured Desulfuromonas sp. | reverse complement strand
CCCGGGAAATGGCCATGACATCCCCCATGACCGCGCTGGCGGTGGCGTCCATCCCCGCGCCGCGACCGTAGAGCATGGCCGGTCCCAGGAAATCGCCGACCAGGCGCACGGCGTTGAAGGCGCCGTGGACGTCGGCCAGGGGGTAGTTATCGGGAATCATGGTCGGATGGACGCGGGCCTCGATCCGTCCGTTTTCGTTCTTGCCGATGGCCAGCAGCTTGATGCGGTAGCCGAACTGGCCGGCGAAGTGGATGTCGAGGGCCGAAACGTTGCTGATCCCCTCGGTGTGGATGTCCTTGAAGCGCACCCGGGTACCGAAGCAGAGGGAGATGAGGATGGCGAGCTTGTGGGCGGTGTCGATCCCCTCCACGTCGAAGGTCGGGTCGGCCTCGGCGTAGCCGAGTTCCTGGGCGTCCTTGAGCACCGCGCCGTAGTCGTCGCCGTCGTTGGTCATGCGCGACAGGATGTAGTTGCAGGTGCCGTTGAGAATGCCGAAGACGCTGGTGAAGCGGTTGGCGCAGAGGTTTTCCTTGATCGCCGAGATGATCGGAATGCCGCCGCCGACCGCAGCCTCGAAATAGACATCCACCCCTTTTTGCTGAGCGGCCGCGAAGATCTCGGCACCGTGCAGGGCGAGCAGGGCCTTGTTGGCGGTGACCACGTGCTTGCCGTTGGCGATGGCCTTGAGCACGAAGCTGCGCGCCGGCTCGTAGCCGCCGATCAATTCGATGACCAGATCGATGGCGGGATCGCTGAGAACGGCGTCGGCGTCGGTGGTGAGCAGTTCGGGCGCGACGGCGACAGCGCGGGGGGTGGTGATGTCGAGATCGGCAATACGGGCCAGGGTCAGCTTGGCGCCGAGGCGATCCTGCAATAGCTGGGCGTTGTTCTGCAGCACCTTGACCACACCGGTGCCGATGGTACCGAAACCGAGCAAGCCTATCTTGATTTCTCTCATGGAATCCTCGTCGATGGATGATGCATGAAGGGGCGGGACCGACTCCTCAGAGGTCGTCGTCAATAACCAGCCGACATTCCAACTCGGGAGCGGCGGTCTCGGCCAGAAGTTCGGCCAAGGTCCGTTCCAGGGCCGCGGCCTCCGCCGCGTCGGCGGCGCTCAGGCCGATGGCCAACCGGGAAAAACCGGCCCGGCGACAGACGTCGAGCAGATGGCTTAGAAGCTTGCGGGAGGAGGTGGAAAGCCGATCCGGGCCTGCCCCGCCACCGATGAAGAGGGCCCAGTCGGCGGCTAGCTTGCCGTTGTTGGCGACCAGGATATGTTCGCCGGGCCTGCCCTCGGCCTCGCCGTCGAGAAGCATGCGGGTGAGGCGCCCGTTCAGCCGCCAGTCGAGCAGCGCGGCGCCGCCCCGGGGCGGGCGAAGATCGCTGAAGATGAAGGCGGCGGCCACGTCCCCCGGCAACCGGTCGAGGGCTTCGTCGGACCGACTCAGGCGGCTCATGATCCGGCGGGACGACAGGCGCGGGAGATTTTGTCGAGAATACCGTTGACGAAAGCCGGGGTGTCCTTGGTGCCGTAGATCTTGCCGATTTCGATCGCCTCGTTGATGACGACGCTGGCGGGCACGTCGGGGCGGGCGAGAAGCTCATAGGCGGCCAGCCGCAGCAGCGACAGATCGACCCGGGCCATGCGGTCGAGAGCCCAGTTGGTGGAGAGCTCGTCGATCATCTGGTCGATGCGTTCGAGATAATCGGCGACGCCGCGCACCAGCCCCTCGGCGTATTCACGCACCTCGGGCGGAATCGGCCGACTGAACTCGTCGAGAGGATCGCCGAGGACATCGTCGCGAAAGCGGAAATTCTCCCAGAAATCGGCGAAGACCTCTTCCAGGGACGAGTCCTGGTCCTGCAAGCTGTAAATGAGTTTCAGGGCCAGCTCCCGCCCCTGCCTGCGCATTCCCTTGGCCATGAATCCTACAGTTTCTTCAAAAAGTTGGCCATTTCAATGGCGGTGACAGCGGCCTCAAAGCCCTTGTTGCCGGCCTTGGTCCCGGCCCGCTCGATGGCCTGCTCGATGGTGTCGGTGGTGAGCACGCCGAAAGCCACCGGCAGACCGCTCGCCAGGCCGACGGAGGCCAGGCCCTTGGAAACCTCGGCGGCGACGTAGTCAAAATGGGGGGTGGAGCCGCGAATCACCGCGCCGAGGCAGATCAGGGCGTCGTAGCGGCCACTCTGGGCCAGGCGTTGGGCCGCCAGCGGCAGCTCGAAAGCGCCGGGCACCTTGGCGATGTCGATACTGGCGGCGTCGGCGCCGTGACGGACGAGGGCGTCGACGGCCCCTTCCACCAGGCGGTCGCAGATGAAGCTGTTGAAGCGGCTGACCACCAGCCCGAAGCGCAGCCCGCTGGCATCCAGATGTCCTTCGATCACTTTACTCATAGCGTTTCTCCCCAAATCCGGCTCAGAGATTTTCCAGCAGATGGCCGAGCTTCTCGCGCTTGGTGGCGAGATAGCGCTTGTTCGTTTCGCAGGCGGGCATCTGGATCGAGACCCGCTCGACGACCTCCAGGCCGTAGCCTTCGAGGCCGACGATCTTCTTCGGATTGTTGGTCATCAGACGAATCTTGCGCACCCCCAGTTCCGAGAGGATCTGGGCGCCGATGCCGTAATCCCGCAGGTCGGCCTTGAAGCCGAGGGCCTCGTTCGCCTCGACGGTGTCGCAGCCCTGATCCTGCAAGGCGTAGGCCTTGAGCTTGTTGATCAGGCCGATGCCCCGCCCTTCCTGGCGCATATAGAGCAGCACTCCGCTGCCTTCCTCGTCGATCTGATGGATGGCGGCATGGAGTTGCTCGCCACAGTCGCAACGCTGGGAAGCGAAGACATCGCCGGTCAGGCATTCGGAATGGACCCGCACCAGCACCGGTTTTTCCGGATCGATGACGCCCTTGACCAGGGCCAGATGCTGGGCCTTGTCGACGTCGTTCTCGTAGGCGATGGCGGCGAATTCGCCGCAGTCGTGAATGGGAATCACCGTCTCGGCGGCGCGCCGCACCAAGAGCTCCTTACGCATGCGGTAGGAGACGAGATCGGCGATGGAAATAATCTTCAGCTCGTGCTGTTTGGCGAACTTTTTCAGTTCCGGCAGCCGGGCCATGGTGCCGTCGTCGTTCATGATCTCGCAGATCACTCCGGCCGGCTTGAGCCCGGCGAGGCGAGCGAGATCGACGGAACCCTCGGTCTGGCCGGCGCGGACCAGCACCCCGCCCTTCTTCGCCCGTAAGGGGAAGACATGGCCGGGACGGGCGAGATCGCGGGCGGTGCTGTCGTCGGCGATGGCAACCTGAATGGTGCGCGCCCGGTCGGCGGCGGAGATGCCGGTGGTGACGCCGCGCCGGGCCTCGATGGAGACGGTGAAGGCGGTACCGAAGGACGAGGAATTCTCCCGCACCATCAGCGGCAGGTCGAGGTGATCGGCGCGCTCCTCGGTCAGGGAGAGGCAGATCAGGCCGCGCCCCTCGCGGGCCATGAAGTTGATGGCCTCGGGGGTGACCATCTCGGCGGCCATGGTCAGGTCGCCTTCGTTTTCCCGGTCTTCGTCATCGATGAGAATGACCATTTTGCCTTGGCGGATATCCTCCAGGGCGGCTTCGATCTTGGCGATGGGCATGAGAAAAACTCCTTTTTTCGGCCCGCCACTATGTCACAGAAATCCATGCTTGGCAAGGAATTCAAGATCGACGGGGGCGCGGCTATCGCCGCGAGGGGAGCGCCCGAGCAGGCGCTCCACGTACTTGCCGAGGATATCCGTTTCGATATTGACCCGCGCTCCGACCTTGGCCTCCTTGAGGGTGGTCAGGGCCAGGGTGTGGGGGATGATCGCCACGGAAAAGGTCTCGTCGCCGACGCTGTTGACGGTGAGGCTGATGCCGTCGATGGCCACCGAGCCCTTCTCCACGACATAGCGGTTGACCTCGGCGGGAAGACGAAACACCAGGCGCCAGGCGTTGCCGTCCGGCCGCGCTTGCTCCAGGGTGCCGACGGCGTCGACATGGCCGCTGACCCAGTGCCCGCCGAGGCGGTCGCCGAGGCGCAGGGCCCGTTCGAGATTGACCCGCCGGCCGGGGAAGAGCGCGCCGAGGGTGGAGCGGCCGAGGGTTTCGGGGGAGACATCGGCGGTGAATGAGCCGCCGCCGAAAGTCGTCACCGTCAGGCAGATGCCGTTGACGGCGATGCTCTCCCCCCGTTCCAGTTCATCCATGGGGATGGCGGTCGTCACGGTCAGACGGGCGCCGGCGCTCCCCTGGCGGAGTTCGCGCACCGTGCCGAGATCCTCGATCAGTCCGGTGAACATGGCGGCACCTCCCCTTCGATCAGCAGATCGTTTTCAAAACGGCTGAAATGGACATCCTCCAGATTCAGGGCGTCGGCCAGGCGCGTCACCCCGGTCCCGGCGAAGATGCCGTAACCGTCAGCGCCCCCCACCAGCTTCGGGGCGACGAAGACCAGCATCCGGTCGATCAGCCCCCGGCGCAGAAAGACCCCGTTCAACCCGCTCCCGCCCTCAAGGAGCAGGCTCTGCACCCCCCGGGCGCCGAGCAGGCGCAAAAGGGCGACGAGATCGACATGGCCGTCGGGGCCGTCGATGACCTGCACCTCCACCCCCCGCGCGCGCAGCCTCTCCAGTTTCTCCTCGGGGACGGCGGAAGTGACGGCGAGCAGGGTCGGCGCTTGGGTCGTATCGAAAACCTGGGCGTTGGCCGAGCAGCGCAACCGGCCGTCGACAATCACCCGCAGGGGATTGCGTCCGCCTTCGGGGAGCCGGGTGGTCAGTTGCGGATCGTCATGGAGAACGGTGCCGCTGCCAACGAGGATGGCGTCGCTGCGGTCGCGCAGACGATGGACATGCAAACGGCTGGCGCCGCCGGAAATCCAGCGGGAATCCCCGGCGGCGGTGGCGGTCTTGCCGTCGAGGGTGACGGCGGACTTGAGGGTGACGTGGGGCAGTCCGGTGCGGACGTGCTTGGCGAAGGGGGCGATCAGGCGCCGGCAATCGGCTTCGCAGACTCCCACCACCACCTCGATTCCGGCAGCACGCAGGCGAGCGATGCCGCGCCCGCTCACCTGGGGATTGGGGTCCTCGCAGCCGACCCAGACCCGGGCGATACCGGCGGCGATCACCGCATCGGCGCAGGGACCGGTACGGCCGTGATGGCTGCACGGCTCCAGGGTGACATAAAGATCGCCCCCCCGGCTGCGCTCGCCGGCCTGACGCAAAGCGAAGATTTCGGCATGGGGCTCACCCGCCGCCGGATGAAAGCCTTCTCCCACGACCCGAGCGTCGGCGACCACCAGCGCTCCCACCGGGGGATTGGGGCGGGTCCGGCCCTCGGCCCGGCGCGCCAGGGCCAGGGCCTGTTCCATATATTCCACAGCGGTGGGCATAAAAGCTCCAGAGGCGAAAAACGGCGACTCCCCGACGGCGAATGACCCCCGGGGAGCGCGAATGACGGCCATGAGCAAACGGGCTTAGGAGGTCTTCTGCCCCTGGCCCTTGGCCAGGATGTCGGTCAGTTCGGCCATGAACTCGTTGATGTCGCGGAACTGCCGGTAGACCGAGGCAAAACGGACATAAGCCACCTCGTCCAGCTCGTGGAGAATGTTCATGACCGCTTCGCCGATGCGACTCGATTCGATTTCCTTCTCGCCGCTCTCCTGCAGGGACTGCTCCAGACGGTCAACCTCTTTCTCGATCACGGCGATGGAGATCGGCCGCTTCTCGCAGGCACGCTGCATGCCGGCGATGATCTTGGAACGATCGAAGAGTTCCCGCCGACCATCCTTCTTGACCACCAGCGGCAGGGTCTCCTCGACCCGCTCGTAGGTGGTGAAACGCTTTTCGCAGGAGATGCATTCGCGGCGACGGCGGATATTGTTCCCCTCGCGACCGAGCCGGGAATCGACCACCTTGGTGTCGTGATAGGAACAAAACGGGCATTTCATCGGCGCTCTCCCTGGCTCCGTCCGGCAACCTGGCTGAATTCGAGAACTTCGACCCCCGACTCGGCGAGCATCTCCATGGAGAGCAGGTCGGGATAGCCTTCCCGATAGATGATCCGCTGGACGCCGGCGTTGATCAGCATCTTCGAGCAGATGATGCAGGGGGAATTGGTGCAGTAAAGGGTGGCGTCGGCAATATTGGTCCCGTGCTTGGCCGCCTGGATGATGGCATTTTGCTCGGCGTGGAGACCGCGACAGAGTTCATGGCGCTCACCGGAAGGGACATTGAGCTGCTGGCGCAGACACCCGGTCTGCTCGCAGTGGGTGATCCCCGAAGGGGTGCCGTTGTAGCCGGTGGCGAGAATATTCTTCCCCTTGACCATCACCGCCCCCACCTGGCGGCGCAGACAGGTCGAACGTCTGGCCACCAGGGCGGCGATTTCCATGAAATATTCTTCCCAGCTCGGACGCTCCATCTAAACGAGGCGATGGGCGTAGAGGGGGAATTTTTTGCAGAGCTCCTTGACCTCGGCGCGAATCTTCACCAGTTCTTCGGCATTTTCCACATTCTTCAGGGCGCGGTCGATCCAGCCGGCGACCAGCTCCATTTCCGCTTCCTTGAGGCCGCGGGTCGTGGTCGCCGGAGTACCGATGCGGAAGCCGCTGGTGACGAAGGGGGAACGGGTATCGAACGGCACGGCGTTCTTGTTGACGGTGATTCCGGCTTTCTCCAGGGTGGCCTCGGCCACTTTCCCGGTCAACTCGGTACCGGAGAGATCGACCAGCATCAGGTGATTGTCGGTGCCGCCGGAAACCAGGTTGAAGCCGCGCTTGGTCAAGCCGGCGGCCAGGGCCTGGGCGTTCTTCACGACCTGCGCCGCGTAGACCTTGAAATCCGGAGTGAGGGCTTCCTTGAAGGCCACCGCCTTGGCGGCGATGACATGCATCAGCGGCCCCCCCTGGATACCGGGGAAGATGTTGCTGTTGACGGCCTTGGCGTACTCCTCGCGGCAGAGGATCATGCCCCCACGGGGGCCGCGCAGGGTCTTGTGCGTGGTCGTGGTGACGAACTCGGCGTGGGGCACGGGGTTGGCATGGAGACCGGCGGCGACCAAGCCGGCGATGTGCGCCATGTCGACCATGACCGGCGCTCCGACCTTGTCGGCGATGCGGCGGAAGGCGACAAAATCGAGGGCGCGGGGATAGGCACTAGCGCCGACGACGATCAGCTTCGGCTTGTGCTCGACGGCGAGACGCTCGACTTCCTCGTAATCGATGGTGCCGGTCTCCTTCTTGACGCCATAGGGAACGATATTGAAGAGCTTGCCGGAGAAGTTGACCGGGGAGCCGTGGGTCAGGTGGCCGCCGTGGGCCAGGTTCATACCGAGAATCGTGTCGCCGGGGTTACAGACGGAGAAGTAGACCGCCATATTGGCCTGGGAGCCGGAATGGGGCTGAACATTGGCGTGCTCGGCGCCAAAGAGTTCCTTGGCCCGGTCGATAGCCAACTGTTCGGCTTCGTCGACGAACTCGCAACCACCGTAATAACGCTTGCCGGGATAGCCTTCGGCGTACTTGTTGGTCAGTACCGACCCCTGGACTTCAAGCACATTCTCGCTGACAAAGTTTTCCGAAGCGATGAATTCGAGGTTGTATTCCTGACGCTCGGTTTCCCGGCGGATACTGGCGGCGATTTCCGGATCGAACTGGGCAAGTTTCTCGGACATGATTTAAAGACCTTTCAGCGCGAGGCGTTCCGCGCGAACGTGAGTGGCTAAAAACAAAGGGCAGACCCGCCGGCCTGCCCTTCAAGAGTGCCGGCCGTCAGCGGGCGGCCTTACGGACTTCGTCCTCGATCCGGCTGATTTTGTCAAGGCGGCGCTGGTGGCGATCCCCCTCGAATTGGCTGTCGAGCCAGATCTCCACCAGGCGGCAGGCGACCTCGGGGGTAATGACCCGCCCCCCCATCACCAGCACGTTGGCGTTATTGTGCTCCTTGGCCATCCGCGCGGTGAAAGGATCGTCGACCAAGGCGGCACGAACACCGGGAAACTTGTTGGCGACGATGGACATGCCAATGCCGGTGCCGCAGATCAGGATGCCCCGCTCGGCTTCGGCGCTGGAGACGGCCCGCGCGACCTTCTCGCCGAAATCGGGATAATCGACGGAATCGCCGTTGTCGGTGCCGAAATCCCGGACGGAGAGCCCCCGGGAAACCAGGCACTTCTTGATGGCGTCCTTGAGTTCAAGACCGCCGTGATCGCTCGCGATGACAATCATGGTCAAACCTTCTTGAAGATCAGGGTGCCGTTGGTGCCGCCGAATCCGAGGGAGTTGGACAGAGCCACCCGTACTTCGGTTTGACGGGCCTGGTTCGGCACATAGTCGAGATCGCACTCGGGATCGGGTTCCTCATAGTTGATGGTCGGCGGGATCGCGCAGCGCTCCATGGCGAGCAGGGAATAGACCGCCTCGATGCCGCCGGCGGCACCCAGGGTATGGCCGGTCATACTCTTGGTGGAACTGACCATGAGCTTGCGGGCGTGATCGCCGAAGACGCTCTTGATCGCCATGGTTTCATAGAGATCGTTGAAATGGGTCGAGGTGCCGTGGGCGTTGATGTAATCCACTTCCTCGGGATTCATCCCGGCATTTCTCAGGGCCATCTTCATGCACCGCGCCGCCCCCTCGCCATCGGGACCGGGAGCAGTGATATGGTAGGCGTCGCCGGTGGCGCCGTAACCGACGACCTCGGCATAAATCTTCGCTCCGCGTTTTTTCGCCGACTCGTACTCCTCCAAGACGACGATACCCGCCCCCTCGGCCATGATGAAACCGTCGCGACCCTTATCGAAAGGACGACTGGCGCGCGTCGGATCGTCATTACGGGTGGACAGGGCCTTCATAACGTTGAAGCCGGCGATAGCCAAAGGCGTGATGGTCGATTCGGCGCCGCCGGCGATCATCGCGTCGGCATCCCCGCGCTTGATGATATGATAGGCGTCACCGATGGAGTGGGTGCCGGTGGCGCAGGCGGTAACGGTGGAGAGATTCGGGCCCTTGGCGCCGAAACGGATGGAGATATGGCCGGGCGCCAGATTGATGATGAGCATCGGAATAAAAAAGGGCGTGACCTTCTTGTAGCCGCTGCTCATCAGCACTTCATGATACTTTTCGATGGCCGGCAGGCCGCCGAGGCCGGCACCGACCACCACGCCGACGCGTTCGGCGTTCTCTTCGGTGACCTGCAGTCCCGAATCCTTCATGGCCATTTCCGAGGCAGCCAGCGCATAATGGATGAAACTATCCATCTTCTTGACTTCTTTTTTGTCGATGAAGTCCTCGGGATTGAAGTCCTTGACCTCCCCGGCGATCTGACTGGGCAGATCGGAAGCGTCAAAGCGAGTGATCCGGTCGATTCCGGACTTTCCCGCCATCAAGGCCGACCAGTTCTTTTCGGTCCCGGTACCAAGGGCGGAAACAACACCGACTCCCGTCACGACGACTCTTCGCATGATTTCTTCCTCCATCGACGCGTGCTCTGCTGCCGCGGACTATCTATTGGAACTATTGGATAGATCGAGACTTTTCAAGATCAAGAAACTGAGGACAAAGGGGGGCGCAAATCAAGGAAGGAGGAGAAAACCGGGTTTTCTCCTCCTTCCCTTGCGATCAGCGGATCAGGAATTTTCGCCGAGGTAATCAATAGCGTCCTGGACCGTCAGGATCTTTTCGGCATCTTCGTCGGAGATCTCGATATCGAATTCTTCTTCGAGAGCCATGACCAGTTCCACGGTGTCGAGGGAATCGGCGCCGAGATCATCCATGAAGGATGCGTCGTTGGTTACCTGGTCGGCGTCCACACCCAGTTGTTCCGCCACAATCTGTTTTACTCTTTCGTCAATAGAAGCCATCTGCTTCACCTCCCTTTGTGATTCGAGCCGATCTCCGATCGGGCCGGTATTTGGTGTTACTTTTCCGGTTTTTACATGTACATCCCGCCGTTCACCGCCAGCACCTGGCCGGTGATGTATCCGGACTTCTCCTGGGCGAGGAAGACGACGGCATGGGCGATATCGTCGGCGCTACCGAGACGCTCCAGGGGAATCTGGGCCGCCAGTTCCTCACGGGTCTTCTCGGGCAGGGCCTCGGTCATGTCGGTGGCGATGAAGCCGGGAGCCACGGCGTTGACCGTGACATTCCGCCGCGCGAGCTCGCGGGCGTTGGAACGGGTCAGCCCCATGAGACCGGCCTTGCTGGCGCAGTAGTTGGCCTGACCGGCGTTCCCCATCTGGCCGACCACCGAAGCGATGTTGATGATCCGACCGTAGCGCTGTTTCGACATGACCTTGGCGGCCGCCCGGCTGCAGAGGAACGCCCCTTTCAGGTTGACGCTCAGCACCGCGTCCCAGTCCTCGTCCTTCATCCGCAACAGCAACGCGTCGCGGGTGATGCCGGCGTTGTTCACCAGGATGTCGACGCGACCGAAAGCCTCGACGGCGGCCTGGACCATTTTTTCGGCATCGGCGGTCAGAGTCACGTTCCCCTGTACGGCAATCGCCTCGGTCCCCTGGGCCTTCAGTTCCGCGACCATGGCTTCGGTGGCGGCCAGGTCGATATCGACGGCGACAATCTTGGCGCCGCAGGCGGCCAGGGCCAGGGAAATGCTCTTGCCGATTCCGCGGGAAGCCCCGGTGACAATGGCGACACGGTCTTTTGCCATGGTGTTTCCTTTCTTTACCAGTAAAGGTTCCGCCCTGTCAATGCGCCAATCGGCACGAATGAGGCGAAGAGCGATTACAGTTTTTTCAGACTGGCGACATCCTCGATATTTTGCGCGGTCGCGCCCTTGGCGATGCGCTTGATCAGTCCGGAAAGAACCTTGCCGGGACCGATTTCAATGAAACGCCCGACCCCAAGTTCGGCCATGCAGGCCACCGACTCGTCCCAACGTACCGGGGCGCTGACCTGACGAACCAGCAACTCCGCGAGGCGGGCCGAGTCGCTGTTGGGACGGGCCTCGACATTGGAAACCACGGGCAGGTTCAGGGGGGCGAAGGCAATACCGTCAAGCACTTCGGCCAGGCGCCGCCCGGCCGGTTCCATAAGGGCACAGTGAAAAGGTGCACTCACCGGCAAGGGCAAGGCCCGCTTGGCGCCGGCCGCCTTGGCCAATTCGATGGCGCGATCGACCGCTTCGGCGTGACCGGCGATGACCACCTGCCCCGGGCTGTTGAAATTGGCCGGGGAAACGACCTGGCCCTGAGCGGCCTGGGCACAGATCCCTTCGATGGCCCCCTCTTCCAGACCCATCATCGCCGCCATGGCGCCGACACCGACCGGAACCGCTTCCTGCATGAAGGCCCCCCGCTTACGAACCGTGCGCACGGCATCGGCAAAGCTCAGAGATCCGGCTGCCACCAGCGCGGAAAACTCTCCGAGACTGTGCCCGGCGGCGTAATCGGGACGCAGCCCGGTCTCCTGCTCCACCACCCGTAACGCGGCGACACTGACGGTGACGATAGCCGGTTGGGTATTGGTCGTCAGCCGCAGATCCTCCTCCGGACCATTGAAACAGAGCGAAGCGATGTCGAAACCGAGGGCGTCGTTGGCTTCTTCGAAAGCCTGGCGCGCCATGGGGAAATTATCGGCCAGTTCGCGACCCATTCCGGCGAACTGGGAACCCTGTCCGGGAAAGACAAAAGCGAGCATTGATCGACCGCCTTCCGTATAAATTTATAAATGGGGGCACTTATCCGCGACAGAAATGCCCTCCTAATCTTAGAGCCCGACACTCCCGACGGCGGCGCCGGAGACTTCTTCCTGACGCTCAAGCATCGCAGTGAGCGATTTCTCGTCGAACAGGCTCTTGCTCAACTGAGCTACAAGAGCATCATTGATAGCCTTGGCCACCGATTCCCGGGCCTGGTAAATCGCATTCTGAAGGGCCTTGACATTGGAACCGCCATGGCAAATGACCCCGGTCCCCTGGATGCCGAGGAGAGGAGCGCCGCCATATTCGGCATAATCAAGCTTCTTCTTGAACGCCCGAAAAGCCGGCCGGGCCAGCAGATAACCCAACTTGGCGAGAAACCGCGTGGAGATCTCCTGCTTGAGCATTGAGCCGATGGCATCGGCCAATCCCTCGGAGAGTTTGAGAACCACGTTGCCCACGAAGCCGTCGCAGACGACCACATCGACCGAGCCGTTAAAAACGTCGCGTCCTTCCACATAACCGACATAGCCTGCGCGGTTGCCCTTGAGCAGGCAATGGGTGCTGCGGGTCAGATCGTTGCCCTTGCACTCCTCCTCGCCGTTGGACAAAAGACCAACGCGCGGGGCCGCCTTGCCCAGGACATGACGGGCATAGACTTCCCCCATCAGCGCGAACTGGGCGAGATGCTGGGGCTTGCAATCGACATTGCCGCCGACGTCCAGGACCAGGGTGTTGTCCTTGCGATTGGGCATAATGGTAGCGATGGCGGGACGGTCGATCCCCTTGATCCGGCCGAGGACGAACATTCCGGCGGCCATGGTCGCACCGGAGTTGCCGGCACTGACAACCGCTTGGGCTTCGCCGGTCTTGACCAGATTGAAGGCAACCCGGATCGACGAGTCTTTTTTCTTGCGCACGGCGTCGGAAGCGGAGTCGTGCATGCCGACGACTTCACTGGCATGGCGCACGGCAATGGACAAATCCGCGATCTGGTGCTTTTTCAACTCGGAATCGATACGGGCCGAGTCGCCCACCAAGAGGACGGCAATGCCCCAGCGCCGGGCAGCCGCGACCGCGGCTTCGACCTCGACCGCAGGGGCGTTGTCTCCGCCCATGGCATCGACCGCTACAACGATTTTCCCACTCAAGGAGAGAGCTCCCTAGTCCTGGGTGGCGATAATTTCTTTGCCTTTGTAGGTGCCGCAGGCGGCGCAAACCCGATGGGGCTGTTTCGGCTCCTGGCACTGGGGGCAGATGGAGATGCCGGGGGTGGTGAGAAAATCATGAGCGCGGCGCATGTCGCGTTTGGATTTGGATGTTTTTTTCTTGGGTACAGCCATGGTCTTTACTCCTTGTAGGCCGGGTCAGTCCGGCGGTCATTCGCCTTCGCCTTCCGTCCGGTCAGCGAAGGCCCTCCCATAAAGGGCGGCATTTATTTATCGATCTTTAAATCCTTGAGCGCGGCAAATTTCAGATTGAAATCCGCCGGTGCGCAACGGCACGTCTCTTCGTTGAGATTGGCGCCGCACTGGGGACACAAGCCACGACATCCGGGGGCACACAGGGGACGAAAGGGGAACGCCAACACCACCTGCTCCTGTACCGCCTCGCGCAGATCGATCTCGTCCCCCTGCAACAGGACCAGACCCATTTCCTCGGCGCTGATCTCCCGCCCGTCCTCGCCTTCTTCCCCTTCGATCACGGGAAGTTCTCGAACATAGGCCAGGTCGAAAGAGACATCCAGACTCGCCAGAGTCGGCTTGAGACAGCGGGAGCAAGGCGTTTCCACGCGGGTCTCGATGCGGCCGGAAAGCTCGAACAGGCCGCCTGCCGGCTGAATCCGCAGGGTCACCCGCAAGGGATCGGGAAAACGGCATTCGCGGCGTTCCTGAAGCTCGGCGAGCACGGGAAAACTCGCGGCCGACTCGACAAATTCCAGAGCCAGTCCCGCATCCCTGATGTCATGAACGGAAAGACGCATGCCACCCCCAGCCACTCAGAAAGAAGTTATGTATAGGAACATCCCCCGTTTTGTCAAGGGAAAACCTGACCTGCCCCATCCCCTTCCGAAGGCCGCCTCTTTTATCCCAATCCCGCTGGTTTTGCAAGTGATTAATTACCCTGCGCGCGGCCCTTCTTGAAATCCTTTCACGCATGGGGTAGGGTCTTGGACTGGAGCATTTTCGTGCCGTTCACCCTCCCTCGCTTCGAGGCGACGAATCCCGATGACCTCAAAACCCGCCGGCGCCGCTCCGGCCGCGCTCTCCCGATTGCTCACCCTCATGCAACGCCTGCGCGCGCCCGGGGGATGTCCCTGGGATGCGGAACAGACCCCCGAAAGCCTGAAATCCTATATCATCGAGGAAGCCTACGAGGTGGTGGAAGCCATCGACCGGGGGGACGTCGAGGAACTGCGGGATGAATTAGGCGATCTGCTTCTACAGGTTGTCTTTCTCGCGAGGATCCACGAGGAACGGGAAAACTTCACCATGGCCGACGTGATCCGGGCCATCGCCGATAAACTGGTGCGGCGCCATCCCCACGTTTTCGCCGGCACGCCCATCGGCGACGCGAGAATGCTCGCGGACCAGTGGGAAGCGATCAAGCAAGCCGAAAAACCCGAAAGGACTTTCGAGCACCCCCTAGAGCGCCTTCCCCGACAACTTCCGGCCCTGCAAAAAGCCGGGAAACTCGCCCAAAAGACCGGCTTCAACGAAGCGGTCGGTGGGCTTCACGCATTTCTGGAAAAGGCCGACCGCGAGTTGAAAGCCGTGGGCCGGAGCCTGACTCTCGACGAAGGAGAGCAAGTTCGCGAGCATCTGGGAAGCCTGCTCTTCACCCTGGCCGGGTTTGCCGTCAGCCTCGATCAGGATGCCGAAGACATTCTTCGCGGTCACAACCAGCGGATTCTGTCGCACCACATCAAGACCGATACAGAATGAACCTAAACAGTCTTTTTTTCCCATTCACGACCGAGCACGGCAAAAAACTCTGAACACTCAAGGAGGTGGCGAGCTTTTCCACACACGATGTGGAGAAGCTGTTGAAAACCATGTGGACAGCCTCCCAAGGCACCCGCACGTCGACCCCTTCAGCCCCTTGCCTACTTTTTAATCATGAGATATTCTAAGTAATTCCAGATAGTTATTATTCTAATCCAAAAAATCGCCAGGTCAGCATCAAACAAACACACCATTTCAAGGATTTAACATGTTTATCCGTCTTCTCCTGCTCTTCACCTTCATTCCGGTACTGGAACTGATCATCCTGATCAAAGTCGGAGTCTGGATCGGTGTCGCGCCGACCATCGCCCTGATCCTGCTCACCGGCATCGCCGGCGCCTACCTGGCTCGCACCCAAGGGCTCGACCTGGCCATGCGCATTCAGCGGGAACTGAATGAGGGACGCCTGCCCGCCGAGGAACTCCTCGACGGAGCCATGGTCCTGGTCGGCGGCATTCTCCTGCTGACTCCCGGCTTCTTCACCGATCTGTCCGGCTTCATTCTCCTGGTTCCGGGAACCCGGCAGTTCTGCAAAAAGACGGTACGCCTCTGGATGAAGCGCTATATCGACCAAGGACGTATAACGATTCACCGCCATTGACGAAATCTTGCGTTCTCCGGAACAAAAAAAGCCGCTGAAGGCGGCTTTTCTGCAAGCTCCGGTGGGAGACAAGGGTTTCAGGGGCACACTGCCCCCTCGTGACCAAGCCCGCCCATGCCATAAAGCTCTTCTCCGGACAAAGCGATTTCAGCGAGGGGGAAATCCGTCTTCCCCGGAAGCAGAAGTGCCGACAGGGCGGGCCAAGGAGTCTGGAGCCTTTCCTGTCGGGATTCCGCCACGCCACCGGGAACCACCCCCTGGCTGAAAAAAATGATGCCGGCAACAAGCGGCAAAGCCACATTGGAAAGGAAGTGGAAGAACAGCCCCCGCTTCCGTCCCCAAATCTTTTTCATGGCGGTCAGCCGGGAAAATTCCTGTTCGGCCATTACCCGCCAGAGGGAGATGCCCACGATATAAAAAGCGAAAACCCCCATGGCCAGATGTCGATTGAACAGTTCGGTAGCAGAAATCTCCATGGCACACCCCTCGCGAACGCGCGAAATAGCCAACAACCCGATTTACATGATAATTATAATCTCACGCGACGATAGCTGGCCAGCCTGTTTATAAACTATTGGATATGGTAAATGCAGAAAACCCCGCTCATTGAGCGGGGTTTTCTTGTAAACCGGAGCTTGCGGGGAAAAGGATTATTCAGTTTTCAGTGAGGAAAAGCTTTTCGTAAAGATCTTCCAACTCTTTGAGATGACGGGTTTCGTCATTGCCGATCTGGTCGAAAATCGAGCCCATGGGTGCGCCGGTACAGCCGGAGGCCAT
>CALJLX010000536.1 GCA_937982495.1 uncultured Desulfuromonas sp. | reverse complement strand
TCCGGATCGGGGGCAAGCGACGAGGAGATGACGGGGATGCACCAACAAAAGTTGAATATGGGAACAGCGGGTTGCGAATTCGCGGGTTTTTCTCCGGAGCGCTGGGAAACCTTGCGGCGCATCGCCGGCGAGCGGTGCGAGGCGGCCCGTTGGCGCGAGGAGCAGAAAGCGCGGGGGATCTGTCCCGCCATCAAGATCATGGAGGATCTTATCGGCTAGCCTATCCCACTCCATTCGTTTAAACTGTCGCAAGCGGGAATCTCACCAGAGATTCCCGCTTTTTTCGTGGTAGCGTCCTCTTGCCGGAAAAAGGCGCGCATGGCTTCCAGAACCTCTGCTTTCGGTGCGGCCAGGGTGCGCGCCGCCGGGAGGGAGCGGAGGAAGATCCGGCCGTAGCCCTTTTTCACCACCCGCGTATCGAGAATCAGCACCACCCCGCGATCGTCGCGATGGCGGATGAGGCGCCCGAAACCCTGCTTGAATTTGATGACCGCCTGGGGGACGGTGTAGTCCATGAAGGCATCGCCGCCCTGTGCCTCGATGGCTTCGGCCCGCGCTTCCAGCACCGGTTCCGTCGGCACCTTGAAGGGCAGACGGGTGATGATCACCTGTTCCAGCGCTCGCCCCGGCACATCCACCCCCTCCCAGAAGGAATCGGTGCCGAAAAGGACGCTGGCCGGATCGTCGCGGAAGGTTTTGAGCAGGCGATGGCGGCTGTCCTCCCCCTGGCGCAGGCAATGATAGCCCCGGGCGCCGAGGATCGGCGCCAGTTCGCCGTGAACCCGGCGCAACAGGGCATAGGCGGTGAAGAGCACGAAGCTGCGGCCGCCGGCGGCGAGGATCGCCTGTTCGGTGAGATCGCGAACCTGCTCGGGATAGCCCGGCCGCCCCGGTTCGGGGAGGTCGGTGGGGATGGCCAGGAGCGCCTGCCGGGCAAAATCGAAGGGGGAGGCAAGAAGCAGTTCGCTGAGGCGTCCCGGTTCGGCGCGATCGAGGCCGACCCGTTCCTCAAAATAGCGGAAGGACTGCCCGACGGTCAGGGTGGCGCTGGTCATGACCACCGTCTTGTAGCGATCATAGATTCCCTGTTTCAGGGAACCGGCGACGGCAAGGGGGGCGGTGTGCAACCGGGTGACGATGCCCATGCCGCGGCCGATGCGTCCCTGGCCCACCTCCAGCCAGGCGCAGCTTTCCGGATCTTCGGCGAGAAAGGCGCGCAGATCGCCGGCGATCCCCTCCAGGCGGCCGGCCGGGGCGCGCAGGTCGAGCAGTTGCCCGTGCAGCTGCTCCAGGGTCGCTTCGGGCAGCGCCTCGCAGGCTTTGAGCAACTCGCGCAGCCTGCGGCCGAGACCGTCGCCGGCCTGAATCAGTTCGCGGACATGCTCGCGGATCGACGCCCAGGCGGGACCGGCGGTGAAGGCGGGAACCAGGCGCTGCTTGAGGGCCTCGCCCGGGCCGATGGTCTTGCCCAGGGCCTGGGCCAACTCCTCGCCGATGGTTTCCAGGCCGGAAACCGCCTGCTCGCCCAGCGCCTGGCAAGCGCTGAGCAGTTCCTCGATCCGGCCGTGCAGCTCCCGGTAAAGACGGTCCTCGCTCTCCGGCAGTTCCCGGGCGAGGGCGTTGAGGAAGCGCGGCAGCAGTCCCCGTTCGGGCTTGCGCGGATGGCGCAGCTTGCCGAGCTGACGGCTGAAGGAGAAGCGCGTCACCTGGCCGGCGAGAAAATTGGTGGCGACATCCTCCAGATGATGGGCTTCGTCGAGGATGATGCGGTCGA
>CALJLX010000535.1 GCA_937982495.1 uncultured Desulfuromonas sp. | reverse complement strand
TCGGTCTGCTCGGCCTGGCGGAGTTGCAGGTGACGGCGATTCGCGCCAACTCGCATTCCCAGCATCTATCCGCAAAAGCTTGGATGTGACGGCAAACAAAACTCCCGCAACCAATTGCGGACCAGACAAGGCAATCACGGCAAATATACTCTAAAAATCTGGTTAACAAGGACCTTTTCATGGCAATTGGTAATGGAAATTCAACAAGAAATTTAGTTTTTTTTGTCGGCCTGGTTGTGATTGCGGCTTGGGGCTGTGATCGGTCGACGCCGGTTGATTCAGCCGTTCATGAACCAACGGCGGTCATATCTTCGGCGCCGGTTCAAATGGAGGGCACCGGGACCGATGATCTACATGTCGTTATTCTGCCGATTTCTCCTACAGTGAAGACCGCACTGTATGCCAGAGTTTCCGGGGCTCGCGAACCTGTCCGGTTGACTTGGTTGAAAAATGGCGAAACGATCGAGGGAGAAATTGCCTCCTCACTCGGCCTAGAGCATCTGCACAAAGGGGATATTATTGAGGTCGAGGCTATTTCGGGCGATCTTCGGGGCATTTCGTCCGTCGAGATCGACAATAGTCCACCGACTCTCTCCTCGGTCAATTTTAACTACGGTTCGGTTGTTACCGTGGAGCCCTGCGGCGAAGACCCCGATGGCGATACCATCAATTACCGGTATCAATGGCTAGTCAATGAGCAGGAAGTTTTATTGGAATCGACGAATGTCCTACCAGAGGATTTTTTTGCCAAAGGTGACAGGATAACGGTTGTCATAACCCCTTACGACGACGAAACCGATGGTGTCACAGCTAGGGTTGAGGACGTGATGATCGCGAACAAACCCCCGGTCATCAGCTCGACACCCCCGGCGTTTTTTGAAGGAGGGGAATTCTCATACCAGGTCGCGGCCACCGACCCCGAGGGGGAAGGTTTAATCTATTCAATCGATACGGCTCCCGAAGGGATGACGATCGATCACCAAACGGGAGGGGTGTTCTGGCGTGCCGAAGCCGCTCCCGGTCCCCATTTAGTAAAAATCAAGGTCTCGGACACCTCCGGACGTTGGTCGGTGCAGCAATTCACCTTGGAACTTCGCGGTCCGGAAGGAGAATGAGCCGGGAGGTTCGTGCGGAGCATGCCACCTTGAAATTATTTGCATTCTGTGGTGTAGCTTTTGCTTATCGAGAGTTGGGTTTGAGTCCGACCGCAGCCGAAATTTCAATTCAGCGGTGGCTTATAGTGCTTCTGTTTTTTTAGAAAGATCCTTGCCGTGAGCTTTGTGCCGCCGATGAATAAACGCTTTAAGATGAATTTCGAGAGGGATAACGTGAAGCGTGTTCGCACCTCTGGCCAAATCATCCCGCTCACCCGCAATCAGGGTTTTACCCTGGTCGAAATGGTGGTCGTATTATCAATTCTCGGGATTGCCGTGGCTATCGCGATGCCGAGTTTCATCAGGTTTGTACAAAACAACCGCCTGGCAACGACGGCCAATGCTTTTGTCGGCGCCCTGAACCTCGCCCGCAGCGAGGCGATCACTCGTGGGGTGACCGTGACTGTGTGCAAGAGTCCCGATCAAATCGACTGCGTTGCCAACGGAGATTGGGCCCAGGGCTGGATTGTTTTCATGGACCCCGACAACGATGGGGAGGTTGCCGATGCAGACGATATCCTGCGCGTTTACGATGGACTTCCGGCCCCTTCCACGTTTGTGGGCACGGCTAATGTGAGCAATCGGGTTTCCTATGCGCCAACGGGATTTCCCGCCGTTTTAAGCAGCGGCACGGTGGCTCTGACGATCGGCGGACGGACCATCAATGTGGTTTTGAACACAACCGGAAGGGTGAGGACGGATAGATGAGAGTCCTGAATGGTAGAGGCCTGGACAGCGCCGGTTTCACCATGGTGGAGGTGCTGGTGGCTCTGTTGATTCTGGCGGTCGGATTGCTTGGACTGGCCGGTTTACAGATCAGCAGTCTCACCGGCAGCCATGCCGCCTATTCGCGCACCCAGGCGGCATTGTACGCCGCCGACATGGTGGACCGGATGATGGCCAACCGCGGTGCGGCTACGGTTGGAGGTTACGATATCGGATTGGGAGACGCGCCCTGTAACGCAGCAACCGTGGCCTGTGACGATCTGACCGAGTGGAAGGATTCGCTCAGCGGCGAAATCAACGCCACTGGCGGACTTCCTGGTGGGGATGGGTCAATTGCGGTCGATGCCGACAACGTAGCGACGGTGGTGGTCGAATGGACCGATACCTCGGGCACTTCGTCCATTCAGGTTGAGTCGAGACTACAGTGATGAGGTGGCACAAGATGACATCTTCGATTCGTCGGCAGGGGGGATTCACCATCGTCGAACTGCTGGTGGCCATGGCTATCAGTCTGGTCCTTTTGACCGCCGTCTATCAGGTCTTTATCGGTAACACCCAGACCTATCGCATCAACGAAAATCAGGCCCGGCTTCAGGAAAACGGCCGGTTTGTCATCGATTTGCTGGCCCGCGAAGTCCGTTCAGCCGGTTATTACGGCTGTTTTACCGACAGTGGAACCCTGCAGACGACGCTTAATTCCGCGACCAGTTTTCTCTATAACTTTGACCGGGCGGTTGAAGGTTTCGAGTCGACCTCCGCCACGGGTTGGTCCCCCGCCGTTCCCGCCAGCATCGCCAGTCCCTCGGGGGGGAGCGACATTCTCACCCTGCGCCGGATTGATCCCACCATATCCATGCGCCTGGCCACGGACATGGAGACGTCAAACGATACACTCAATCTGACCGGCGCGGTCGCCGTCGGCGATATTCTGCTCATCAACGACTGCCAGGAGGCCTGGGTTTTTCAAGCGACGGGGCTGGATAGCGGCGAAATCGAGCACGAGGCCACGGGCACGGCGCCGGGTAATGACCGGGACAATTTTACCTATGCTTTCTCCCGTGGGACGGATGTCTACAAACTTGAAACCGTCTCCTATTACGTCCGCAACGACGACAACGGTCAACCCGCGTTATTTCGTGTGATCGGCACGGCGGACGAAGAGATCATCCAGGGCATCGAAAACATGCAGATCCTTTACGGCGAAGACACGACCAATGACGGCGACGTCGATTTTTACCGCACGGCCAACAGCGTTGCAAATTGGAATGATGTCCTGAGCGTCCGGATTTCTCTGTTGGTGCGGACACCCGACGAGATCGCCCAGGGCGACCTGGACACCACTGACTATACGCTCAACGGAACGGTGGTCGATCCGCCCGACGACCGCCGCCAACGCCGTGTTTTTACCACGACCATCGGCGTGCGCAACAAGTTGCTGTAGGGCAGGGAGGCGCCATGAAACTGCTGTTCTGGAAAAAAAATAATGAACGGGGAGCCGTTCTGATTGCGGGATTGATGATCCTGCTCATTCTGTCGCTGATTGGCGTGACCGCCATGCAGAACACGACCCTTGAGGAGCGCATGGCCAATAATTTTGCTCAACGGGATCTGGCCTTTCAGTCGGCGGAATCGGCCTTGCGGGACGCCGAGGCGTTTCTCGGGGGGATGTCGATCACCACGCTGCAGGCACTCAATTTCACCGCCACCGGAACCAACGGTCTTTTCGCGCCCGCCGACGCGGATGATGTCCCGGTATGGGGCAGTGTCGATTGGTTCGACGATGATGAAACAATCGTTTATTCCGCCACGGCTCTGGAGGCGGTTGCCGCCCAACCGCGGTACATTGTTGAAAGATTACTGCCCGACCGTTGCGAACCGCCGATCGATGAAAATCTGCCCAAATGCCAGATGGTTTTTCGGGTTACCGCGCGGGGAGTTGGCGCCAATCTCTCGTCGATTGTCCTGGTGCAGAGCACCTACTTGAGTGCTGTTTTTTGAAGACACTCGACCAAGCCATTTAAAGCTTATCCTTTCAATAAGCTTCTGACCGGGAAGTAGAGGGGGTGTCATGACCGACTCCAATTCAAGTTGGCCCTGTTCCATGCTGGTGTTAACCGCTATCCACCTGCTGGTGGTCTTGACCAGATCGGAAGAGCACACGTCTGAACTCCAGTCACGAATCA
>CALJLX010000534.1 GCA_937982495.1 uncultured Desulfuromonas sp. | reverse complement strand
GTTGCACATGCGGATGATGCGTTTCTGAATCAGCGGCACCTTCTCGGGATTCATCTCCACGCCGAGATCGCCCCGCGCCACCATGATGCCGTCGGCGGCGGCGAGAATGGCGGCGAAGTCTTCCACCGCCTGCGGTTTCTCGATCTTGGCGATGACGCGTATGCCGCTCTTTTCCCGATAGAGCCGCTCCTTGAGTTCGAGGACATCGGCGGCCTGCTGGACGAAGGAGAGGGCCAGGTAGTCGATCTCCTGACCGAGGCAGAAACGCAGATCGTCGAGATCCTTCTCGGTCATGGCGGGGATGGAGACGCGGGCGCCGGGGAGGTTGATCCCCTTGCGGTCCTTGAGGGTGCCGCCGACCACCACCTGACAGCGCACGTCCTCGACGGTCACGGCGAGCGCCCGCAGTTCGAGCAGGCCGTCGTCGAGGAGGATCGCGTCGCCGGGCTTGACGTCTTTCGGCAACCCTTTGTAATCGCTGGGGATGATAGTTCCTTCCCCGAGCACCTCGCGGGTCGTGAGGACCACTTCCTGGCCGGTGCGCAGGGGTAGGGCGCCGTCGCGCAGATGCCCGACGCGGATTTTCGGGCCCTGCAGATCGGCGAGAATGGCCACCGCCTGCCGCCGCTGCCGGGAAAGTTCGCGCAGGCGGCGGATGATGCGCGCCTTGCCGGCGTGGTCGCCGTGGGAAAAGTTCAGGCGAAAGACGTCGGCGCCGGCTTCCATCAGGGCCAGCAGCATCTGGTCGGATTCGCTGGCGGGTCCGACCGTGGCGACGATCTTGGTGCGCCGGTACATGAATCCTCCTAGCCGGGGAAAACTGGGTGGATAACGGGACGGCTACGGTCGTGCCGCCAAGGGGGCTGCCACTATATCACGCCCCCCGGAGGACCGCAAAATAAATGGCCAGGGGCGGGGGTTTGTGGTATGGATGTGCAGTTTTCATCGATTTTCGAGGTGTTTTTGCCCATGTCCACGCTTTTTCGTTATCTTCTCTGGTCCGGCCTGGTTCTCGGCCTGCTCGGGATCGGCGCCCTGGTCGGCGCCTACTTCTATGTCGCCGGTTCCCTGCCCAAGGTCGACTCCCTGAGCGATTACCGGCCGCCGGTCATCAGCCGGGTGCTCAGCGACGAAGGGGAGGTTATCGCCGAGTTCTACCGGGAGCGGCGCATCGTCGTTCCCGTCGCGCGCATGCCCGAGCGGCTGGTGCGCTCCTTTGTCGCCGCCGAGGATTCCAAATTCTTCGAGCATCAGGGAATCGACCTCTTTTCGATTCTCCGCGCCGCCCTGAAAAACCTCAAGGCCGGCGGCGTCGTCCAGGGGGGAAGCACCATCACCCAGCAGATCGCCAAGGGCTTGCTGCTGACCCCGGAAAAGAAGTTCTCCCGCAAGTTCAAAGAGGCGATTCTCGCCTGGCGCATGGAGAAACGTCTCTCCAAGGATGAGCTTCTCTACCTCTATCTCAACCAGATCTATCTCGGCCACGGCGCCTATGGCGTGCAGGCGGCGGCGGAAAATTACTACAACAAGAATGTCGAGGATCTGACCCTCGCCGAGTGCGCGATGCTGGCAGGGCTGCCCCAGGCCCCGAGCCGCTACTCCCCTTACCGCAATTTCGCCCGGGCCAAGGAGCGACAGAAATATGTCCTCGGGCGCATGGTCGAGGACGGCTACATCACCGAGCAGGAAGCGGCGGCGGCCGTCGCCGAGCCGTTGACCATCCACCCCCGCACCAACGCCCACACCCACGAGGCCGCCTACTTCACCGAACAGGTCCGGCGCTATCTGGAGCAGACTTACGGCGAAGAGACGCTCTATACCGGCGGGTTGGAAATCCGCACTACCATGAATCTCGCCATGCAGAAGGCGGCGCATCTTGCGGTGCAGGAAAACCTGCGGGAGCATGACCGGCGCTACGGTTATCGGGGGCCGGAGCGGGTACTCGAAGGGGCCGAGATCGAAGCCTTTCTCAGCGAACAGGCGCCGGAACTCGATGCCCGTCCGCCGGTACCGGGGAGCCTTCTCGACGCGGTGTTGACGGGATCGACCGCCCAGTCCCTGCAAGTGCGTTTCGGCAACCGCCAGGGGGAACTCCCCCTCAAGGGGATGGGCTGGGCCGGCAAGGTTCGGGTGGTGGCGGCCGATCAGGCTCCGGCCGGCAACGCCAACGGCAAGGAAACCCGGCTGCCGCTCGGCTCGCTATTGCGGGTACGGGTGCAGAAGGTCGCCGAGGATGGGCGCCTGACCCTCGCCCTCGATCAGGAGCCGGAGGCCCAGGGGGCGCTGGTCGCCCTGGATCCCGCCTCGGGCGAGGTCAAGGCCATGGTCGGTGGCTACGATTTTTATCGCAGTCAGTTCAACCGGGTGACCCAGGCCCGGCGGTTGCCGGGTTCGGCGTTCAAGCCCCTTATTTATGCGGCGGCCCTGGACAAGGGGTACACCCCGGCGACGGTGATTCTTGACACGCCCCTGGTCTATCCGCAACGGGGCAAGGAGGATTGGCGGCCGCAGAACTACGATAAAAAGTTCAAGGGGCCGCTCACCTTCCGCGAGGCACTGACCCACTCGAACAATATCGTCACCATCAAGATTCTGGAGGATATCGGGGTCGGCTATGCCCTCGGCTATGCCCAGAAGCTCGGGATAGAGTCCCCCCTTAACCGCGACCTGACCCTGGCTCTCGGGTCTTCGGCCATCACCCCTCTGGAACTGGCGACCGCCTACAGTGTCTTCGCCAACGGCGGGGTTCGGGTGTCGCCCTTTTATGTGACGCGGGTGACCGATCGCGACGGACGGGTGCTGGAGTCGATCAATCCCGGCGACTTTCCGGGGGGACCCCGGTCGGGGCAACGCCTCCTCTCCGTCAGTCGGGAACGGGTGATCTCTCCGGAAACCTCCTTTCTGATCACCAATCTCATGGAGAGTGTTATTCAGAACGGGACCGGACAGGGGGCGAAGGAGCTGGGGCGTCCGGCGGCGGGCAAGACCGGGACCACCAACGACTTGAAGGATGCCTGGTTCGCCGGCTATGTGCCGCAACTGGTGACAGTTTCCTGGACCGGCTACGACCAGGAGCGACCCCTTGGACGCAAAGAGACGGGGGCGCGGGCGGCGCTGCCCGCCTGGCTCTCTTTTATGAAAGCGGCGGTCAAGGCTTGGCCTCCGAGCGACTTTCCGGTTCCGGATACCATCGAATTTTCCGCCATCGACCCACGCACCGGCCTGCTCGCTTCCGATGCGCAGTCGGACGCCATGGTCGAGGCTTTCGCGCCGGGAACCGCGCCCACCCGTTATTCCGTCGAGGAAGAGCGCCCCCGCGCCCAGGACTTTTTCCGGATCGATATGGATGAGTATTAAAAATTCTCTTCTGGTCCGTGAAGTGTAAGGTTATTCTTCGCGAGTGTCGGAATTTTTTACAAAATGGCTCTCGGAGCGGGCCTTTTCCATAGAATTTCGGCCATTTGAGTGGCGTGGATTTTGCAAAAACCACAAATGTGTCGAAGGGTTCAACTCTGATAGCGCGGGAGGCTGGATACACCATGGAACAGGTGCGGATTGCAAGAAAGCATCGCCGGTTTTTAACCCATGGGCGAGCGCTGGCGCGGGTACGGTCAGCCCCCGAGACGATGTTTCACGTCATTGACATCAGCGTCGGCGGGTTGGCCTTTCGCTATCTCGGCGATGGCGAACTGGGTGGGAGTGCCGACGAAATCGATCTGTTTCACGATGAGAGCCTGGCGCTCGGGGGCGTTCCGGTTCAGGCGGTTTCCGATTGCCCCCTGGATTACGGCTTCATTCCCATGCGCAGGCGTGGCCTGAGTTTTGGCGACCTGACGCCGGAGCAGCGGTCAGCCCTCGACGCTTTTATCGTTAACTATACCGAGGCGGGCCGGCGTTAGCCGGTTACGCAATAGCCGAACTTTTCAGCCCGGCCGGCGAATATGCCGCGACAGGCGGACCCTCCAGGGGGGTCCGCCTGTTTTTTCGACCTCTTCCGGTGGATCCCGGTCCTCGCCGCGATGCGGGATGGATTGGCTAAGTGCCTGTTTCTCCGTGTTTTGCCTTGACGGAGGGAGAGTTCTGTGATAGCTTCTATCCTTCGTCAATGTTAGCGGAAGGAGTACCAAAATGTTTAAAATCGGTGAGATGGCGGTTTACCCCGCTCAAGGCGTAGGGAAAATCGAGGCGATCGAAACCAGGGAATTTTCCGGAGAACGGCACGATTTTTATGTGCTGCGCATTGTCGACAGCGATATGACGATCATGGTGCCGGTGGGCAATGCCAGCCATGTCGGGTTGCGGAATCTGATCCACAAGGACCGCGTCGCCTCGGTTTACGACCTTCTCGAAGAGAAGCACGGCGGTTGCGGGTTGATCGCTTCCTGGAGTCGTCGGCAGCGGGAGTACAATGAAAAGATCCGCTCCGGCGATCTCTTCGAAGTCGCTTCGGTGTTGCGGGAACTGTACCAGCTCAAGGAAAGCAAGGAGCTTTCCTATGGCGAGAAAAAGGTGCTGGATCTGACCCGGAAATTGCTGGTCAAGGAGTTGGCCCTGGCTGACGGCAGCGACGAGAGCCAGGTTTTCGATCGGGTCGAAAAGATTTTCCTCCACTAAAGGCGTCACTTCATTCTTGTCGCGGTTTTTTATTGGGGGATGGCTCTTCGCATCCCCCTTCGCTTTCTCCGATCCATCCCCCGCAACGTGTTTTTCTCCGCGGCTTTGCCCATGACTTTCGCCGCGCATGGTGGTATAACACGGTCCCGTCTTGGCTTCGACACGGCTGTTGCGAAATCGGGGGGAAGGGGTTGCATGAAAGTCTATGTCCTGGTTCCGGCCGCGGGTCTTGGGCGGCGCATGGGGGCTTCCCTCAACAAGCAGTATCTGACCCTCGCCGACCGGCCGATTCTGGCCCACACTTTGGGCCTTTTCGACGGACATCCCCGGGTGGCCGGCGTTTATGTCATTTCACCGGAGGATGAGATTCCTTTCTGTCGCCGGGAAGTGGTCGAGCGGTATGGTTTTGCCAAGGTGCTCGGCCTGGTCGCCGGCGGCGCCGAACGCCAGGATTCGGTACGCAACGGTCTGCGCGCCTGCGGCGCCGAGGCCGAGGACCTCGTGCTGATCCATGACGGCGTCCGCCCCCTGTGTCCTTCGAGCTGCATCGACGCGGCGATCGCTAGCGCAAGCCGCATCGGGGCCTGCGTCGTCGGTGTGCCGGTCAAGGATACCATCAAGGAAGTCGAGGGGGGATTGATCCAGGGGACGCCGGAACGCCGGCGGCTCTGGCAGGCCCAGACCCCGCAGGCCTTTCGCTTTGGCCTGATTCGCGACGCCCACGAACGGGCCCTGGCGGAAGGTTGGACCGGGACCGACGACGCTTCGCTGGTGGAGCGACTCGGCCTGCCGGTGGCGATGGTCGCGGGGGATTATCGCAACATCAAGATTACCACGCCCGAGGATCTGCTGCTGGCCCGGGCTTTTCTGGCGAGTTCCGAAGGAACGGCGACATGATGCGCATCGGTCACGGTTTTGATGTGCACCGCCTGGTGGCGGAGCGCAAACTGATTCTCGGCGG
>CALJLX010000533.1 GCA_937982495.1 uncultured Desulfuromonas sp. | reverse complement strand
TTGTAGCTGCTGTCCGTGCCGAGCAGTTCCTCGTCGTCGATCAGATCGATGTCAACCCGGCAGTCATCCTCGACGAAGATGAAAACATCCTTGATGGCGTCAAGACCCTGGTCGGTGGTGAGAATGACGTCCCAATAGGCGTAGGTCTGCTCGGGATCGAGATCATCCAAAGGGGGAATCTCATCCATCTGGACAATCACCTGGCATTTGCCGAGTTCGCGCAGTTCGTTGAGCAGACAGAGGGGATTGGTGCCGGAAAGGACGATTTCGCGATTGGGACGAAAGCGGATGCGATAGGTTCGCTGCCGGGCGGCGTCCGGTTTTTCCGCCTTGCCGGGTCCGGGCGCGGCGGCGGACGCATCAGCCTTGACCGGCAACAGGGCGCGAAAGGCGGTGCGCAGTTCTTCGGTCCGCGTTGCGTCGCAGGGATCGCCGCCGCAGGTGGCGTCGAGCATCGCCTTGATCTGGTCGCGAGCGGCCAGGGAGAGGCTGACCAGTTCGCCGGTCACCGCCAGTTCGCCGTTGCGCACCAGGTCGTAGACCGTTTCGACGTCATGGGTGAAGGAAGAGATGTCGTCAAAGCCGAACATCGCTCCAGAGCCCTTGATGGTGTGCATGGCCCGGAAAACCGCGCCGACGATCTCCATGTCGCCGGGGCTGTCTTCCAGTTCGAGCAGCGAACTTTCCAGGGCGGAAAGAAGTTCGTAGGCTTCTTCGCGAAAGGCTTCATGGGGACTGGACATGGCGGATCCCTCTCGACATTCTACGGGTGGATGAAAAACAAAAGGTCAGGCGGGAGAAACGGGATCCGGCGGCGGGTCGTTTGAGGCGGGGCGGATCCAGATGCAGCTGTGTTTATCGATAGCCAGACAACATCCCTGGAAACGTTCCAGACCGGCGCTCTCCATAACCCCGCCGAGAGCCTCGTGGCAGGCCGGCGTCAGGCGCAGGGACTGAAAGGTGCGGTGGGCACTGCACAGAAGTTGCAGGAAGGAGAAATCGGCGTCGGTTACGCCTTGGCAGTCCACGGTCAGATCCGGGTGTTCGCGCAGGGCTTCGACCAAGGCGGCCTTGAACTGCCGGATATAAACGATGCTGGCCTCGCCGCTGACCCGCAGGGTCGCGGGTTGCCGGTCCGTCGCCGGGAGGAGCGTGCATTCGAGCATGGGGCCTCCTGTCTGCCGTTAAGGTTCTCCCCGTGGGCCGTGGGGACGTTGCGTCCGGTAATCAGCCGATCAGCTTCTTGACCACGCCCAACAGCTTTTCCGGGTCGAAAGGTTTGACCAGCCAGCCGGTGGCTCCGGCGGCTTTGCCCTTGGTTTTGAAGGTCTCCCCGGCCTCGGTGGTGAGCATCAGTATCGGCGTGAATTTGTAGCTGGGCAACGTCCGCAGGTTCTGGATCAGGGTGATACCGTCCATGCGCGGCATGTTCAGGTCGGTGATGACCAGGGCGAAAGGTTGTTTTTTGGCCAGATCGAGAGCGGCCTGGCCGTCAGCGGCTTCGACGACCGCATAACCGGCACCCTTGAGGGTAAAGGAGACCATCTGCAGGATCGACCGGGAATCGTCAGCGGCAAGAATTGTTTTGGCCATGAACTTCTCCCTTGGCTACGGGGTTGGAGACAATGCGTGTAGTTCTTAAAAAAGCTCGATATCGCCGGTGGCCAGGCTCTTCTGCGAAACCGGGTTGTGGCGGGCGCGTTCCACCAGCGCGGCGGCCTCGCCGAGCTGCCGGGCGAAACGCTTGAGCCGTTCCTCGCAATGGGCTTCATTGGCGTCGGAGAACTCCCGGGCCGTCAGCGGCAGCCGGGCGAGGCTGTCGAGGATCTCGCCCAGAGCGTCGATGCGCTTGCCGACGTGATCGATGAGTTGCGTGCACATATCCTGAAACTGCAGGGAGGTCACGGCGGTGCGCACCTTGGCGCCGACTTCCGTGGAAATCTTGCCGATCTCGTCGGCCGAATGCTCCACCTGCGTATTGAAGGATTGCAGCTTGCCGGTCAATTCCTTGACACGGATGTCCGTTTGCGTCACCAGTTCGGCTTCCTGCCGGGCGATCTTGCCGATGGTATTTTCCACCCCGTTGAGCGCCTGGGCGATACCGCTGACTTCATCGCCGATCTTGTTGCTGAACTT
>CALJLX010000532.1 GCA_937982495.1 uncultured Desulfuromonas sp. | reverse complement strand
CGCCGGCGCGGCGCCGCCGCATGCACTACCACTCATTTGTCGCTTTCTCCTTTAACCGCGATTTTATCTTACGAAGCCGGGTTGGCACTCCGTCGCCATCAGTGGCCGTGGCCGCCGCCGCACAGATCGCTGTCGGCGATGGGGCGCACCTGGTTGTCCTGGTAGGCGGCGATCACCTCACCGACCGTGGCGCCCGGGCCGACCAGCACTTCGATCCCGGCCTGGGCGAAGCCGATGCGCGGCCGCATGCCGATCCCAGCCACCACCAGCGAGGTCGCGCCGGCCTGCTGGAGAATTCGTACCGGCACCAGGCAGCCCCCTTCGGCATGCTCGGCGTTGGCCACCGTGCGCACCGACTGGACTTCGCCGTTGTTCACGGAAACCAGGGTAAAGAGGTCGCAGCGCCCGAAATGCCCGGAGCGACCGGCTTCCAGACCGCCGGGGTACATGGAGGGGATGGCGATGACTTCGACGTTGCTCATGAAACATTCTCCTTTGCTGAGGCCCCAACGGGGGCTGAGTAGGGTTGATCTTCGAAACAGAGGGCGCGGGATCAGGGTCCGCCGGTCGCCGAGTCGGCATCGGCTTCCCGCAGCTTGTCGTCATGGAAGGCCCGCAGGGTCTCCACCACGGTGCCGGAGGCGCCATGCATGATTCTGACCCCCGCCGCGTGCAGGGCCTGATAGGCCTTGGGGCCGGTGACACCGGTAATCAGCACCGAGGCGCCCCGCTCGGCGACGATCTGGGCCGCCTGGATCCCCGCCCCCTGCACGGCATTGCGGGCGGCGGAATTTTCCAGCGGCTCCCAGGACTGGGCGGCCTCGTCGTAAAAGAGCAGCCAGTAGGCGCGACCGAAACGCTGATCCACCGAGCTGTCGGGGGTCGGCCCCTGGGCGGTGACGGCAATCTTCATGATTTTTCTCCTTGCGGGTCCCGACACGGGCAGGACGTTCGCGCCAACCGGCGCCCGGGACAGGGATGGTTTTCTTCGTTTCCCGGGGTCAGACTACCCAAGGGTTCACAGCCGCCGGCAAGCCAGCCGCGCAGCACTTCTTCCACTTCGCCGCGAAAGCCCCAATGGATTTCGATCCCTTCCGCGACCAGGGCAATCTGGAAACGGGGATGGATGCCGCCGCAGACCACCGCCGCCACCCCTTCCCGGGCCAGCCAACGGACCAGGGGCGGATCGCTGTAGAGATCCCAAAGACGTGGTTGCAGCTGATCCAGGGATCGGGTCGCCGGATCTATCTCGGCGAAGAAGAACTCCCGGGCCTGCCCAAAGCGCGGCATGATCCGGCTGCCGTAGGCAGGGACGGCGATACGCACAGATTGTCCGGTTGTGGCATTCGGGTTCATACCCATCCTTATTCCACGAGACGTGCCAAAATCAAACCGTATGCAATTAAGATTTTTACTTATTTATTTCGGATAGTTACAAGAAAGAAGAAGACAAAAAGAAAACTGATGAAGACGGCAGCTGTTGCATGTGCAACAGGCTTGTCCGGGAGAAAGGCGGAAGGACTCGGTTTTTTATGAAGAAAAGGGAACAAATCTTTCGCAACGGAGAGCGCAACACCTGCAACAGATGCAACATCCCGGCGACGGAAGCCCTATCCGGAAAACAGCTGCACGAGCCCCCCGACCAGCAGGCCGACCGCCAGATTGATCCCCTTGACCTGAAAAAAATCCCGGCGCGATTCGGCCAGCAGGGGGAGCATGCCGTGACCGTCCTGAACGATGGAGCTGGTCAACAGCACGCTGAAGGGGATAACCCCCTGGCTGTAGAGGGTGACGAAGATCAGGTGAGGTCCCGACTCAGGAATTAGGCCGACCAGCCCGGCGATCAGCAGCAGCCATAGGGGATTGGCGGCGATCCAGCCCTCCAGGTTGAGGGGCTTGAGCAGCAGATGCATCACCAGCAGGGCGCCGAAGGTCCAGAGGAAGATCCGCGGTGCATGCACCCGCGCCACATGGTGCCAGAGGTGTTCTTCGAGAAAATGATCGGGGACGGTGGCGACGATGAAGAGCCCGGTCAGGGTCGTCAGCAGCAGGGTCAGGCGCACCCAGTTCCAGGCCGGCGGCCCCACCCAGCCCGCCGCCAGGCCCAGGGAAAAGAGGGTCAGGGTGAGCATCAGCACGGCCCGGGCGAGAGTGCAGTGCCGCCACTGGGCAAGGATCTGACCCCGGGGGAAACAGCGGCACGGTTCCTGTGGGTGATAGGCGATGCCGGGCCCGTCCAGGGGACAGGCGGCCGCGCGTTCCGACACCAACCGATCGGTGAGAATCCCCGCCGCCAGCCCGACCAGCATGAGCACCGAGAAGAGGCCGAGGGAGGCTTGTGGAATCAGGGTGAGCATGACGAAGGATTCGTCGCCGCTGGTGGCGACCATCGCCGCGACCACCGCCCCCAGGGAGACGACCCGGTGGGAATAGAGGGAAACGACGGCGAAGGCCCCGAGACAGCCGGGGGAGGCGCCGAGAAAAGCCGCCAGCAGATATTGCCGCCAGCGGCTGCCGCGCAGCCCTTCCTGCCAGACCCCTTGGGTGAGAACATTGAGATATTCGATGACCAGCATCATCACGAAGACGAAGCCGCTGATCATCAAGGCATGGAGAAAGGTTTCCTGAAGAATGGGCGGCATGAAGACCTCATAGGGGAATCAGGGCTGTTGCGCCTTTTTCAGCCGGCGCCAGAGGGTGGTGCGATTTATCCCCAACTCCCGGGCGGCGCGGGTCTGGTTGCCACCGTGGCGGCGCAGCACCTCTTCCAACGGCTCCGCTGTCGGCGCCGGCGGGGCAAGGGGGGCGCCGGCCGACGCCACTTCGGAAAAGAGTTCGGCAGCAAGCCGTTCGCCCCGCTCCAGAATCACCCCCCGTTCCACCAGATTGAGCAGTTCCCGCACATTGCCGGGATAGTCATGGTCGAGCAGCAGGCGCAGGGCGTCGGGGGTGAAGCCCCGCAACTTTTTGCCGTAGGCGCGGTTGAAGCGGTCCAGGGCCATGTCCAGCAGCAGGGGGATATCCTCGCGGCGTTCCCGCAAGGGCGGGATGGAGAGCTTGACGACATTGACCCGGAAGAAGAGATCGCGGCGGAAGGTGCCTTCGGCGACCATCGCTTCCAGGTCGCGGTGGCTGGCGGCGATGAAGCGCACATCGGCGATACGCGACCGCCGCCCACCGAGGGGCTGGTACTCGCGGTTCTCCAGCACCCGCAGCAACTTGACCTGCAGGGAGAGGGGCAAATCGCCGATTTCATCGAGAAAGAGGGTGCCCTTTTCCGCCTGTTCCAGACGGCCGGGACGATCGGCCACCGCGCCGGTGTAGGCCCCCTTCTTGGCGCCGAAGATTTCCGCTTCGAGCAGCGTCTCCGGCAGGGCGCCGCAATTCACCGTGACCAGCGGCCCGCCGCGGCGGGGGCTGAGATCGTGCAGGGCGCGGGCAAAGAGTTCCTTGCCGCAGCCGCTCTCGCCGTGCAGCAGGACCGTCGCCCCGCTCGCCGCCACGTCGGGAAGAACGTCGAAAAGCCGACGCATGGCGGGATGGCGGCTGACCAGATCGTGAAAGGTGTATTTTTTTTCGACCTCCCGCTGCAGGGCGCGCAGGCGCGAAAGGTCGCGGAAGGTTTCGACCCCGCCAACGGGGCGACCGGCCTCGTCCCGCAGTACCGAGGCGCTGACCGAGATGGGGAGCTCGCGGTTGTCCCGGTCGAGGATATCGACCTCGCGGTTGAGCACATCGGCGCCTCCCGTCATCGCCTCGCGCACCGGGCAGGCGCTGAAACAGACACTGCTGCGAAAGATTTCGCAGCAGCGTTGCCCCAGCGCCTCGGCCCGGGAAAAGCCGGTGATTTCCTCGGCGGCCCGATTGAACCAGGTGATCCGCATCTCGTCGTCGACGGTAAAGACGCCGTCGGCGACGCTGTCGAGAATGGTGGCGAGATGGGCGGGATTATCCGTCGGTTTCTCCGTCATCGGACCCTTCCTCCCCGGTCACTTCTTCGGACCAGGGGGCGATATGCAAAGCGGAACCGGCGACCAGGGCGGCGGCAACCTTGCGCCGGGCGCCGGAAACCAGGCGCTGCACCGTCCCCCGGGAAACGCCCATGCGCTCGCCGGCAGCTTCCTGACTGAGGCCATCGAGGTCGCAGAGACGTATCGCCTCCAGCTCGTCGCGCTTCAGATCGATGCGCTCCAGCTCGGATAGGGGCGTTCCGGCGGGCTTGAAGACCAAACTGCCGGGCGCCCGATGGGGGCAACAGACACGGGGCTTGCGGGGGCGGGGGGACATAGGAACTCTCCTGCAACAGCCGGGGGACAGCCGTTACCGCCTGTCCCCCGGGAAGACTTTCAATATTAAAGGCGCTCCGGCGCCAAAGATCAAGCCTTGGTCGGCGTTTCCCCCGGCGCGGCACCGAAAATACGCGGCACCAGGCGAATATACCAGGCCGCCGACTGAATCTGGATGACGTAGGCCAGGGCGATGAGCAGAGCGATGGTCGACCCCTCCTTGCCGAAGGCGGTCATGGCGATGGCCAGAGCGATGGAAAGGTCGCGCATGACCACGCCGAAGACCATGGCTATGGCATCCTCGCGGCGGAAGAAGAACTTGCCGACGAGCGACAGCAGTACATAGGAGAGCAGATAGAAGATCGCCAACGGGATGAGAATCTTCAGGATATCCGCCGGGTTGGCGAGAATCGTCTGGGCCTTCAAGGCCATGGCGACGAAAGCGATCAACGTCACGCCCAGCGCCGAAAAGGGCGGAAACATCGGGCTGTAGACCTCGGCCCAGGCCTTCTGCCCATGCTTTTTGCGCAGATAGTTCTGGGTCAGAAGTCCCACCACCAGCGGCAGGAAGACAAAGAGGCAGATCTGCTGAAACATGTGCAGCATATCCACATCGACCGTCGCCCCCATGAAGACCTTGGTATAGACCGGCGCCGCCAGGGCACCGATGAGCAGACCGAAGACCAGCATCTTGGTCGCCGCTTCCTTGTTCCCCTTGGCGAAGCCGGTCCAGGAGATGGTCATGCCCGAGGCCGGCAAGACCCCGATGAGAAAGAGCCCCACCGCCCAGAGTCCGTATTTGGCCTCGCCCCCGGTGAAAAAGAGCTTGCCGAGAATGAAGACGACGAGCGGAATCAGCACAAAGTTGATCAGTTGGGTCACGATCTGCAAACGCAGGTCGGAACCGGTGAAAACCGAGCGCACGTTGAGGGTCGCCATCATCGGATAGACCATCAGGAAGGTGATGGGGATGATGAGATTTTTCAGGGGAGCGGCATCGAAAAGATAACCGCCGGCGAGCAGGCCGAGAATCATCGATACGGGAATCGCCAGGGCCAGGTTTTTCTGGAGGATTTTCAAAAAATTGAGCATGGTTTGTTCTCCTCGGGGGTCCGCGTGGCGGGCCCGAAGCCAGGGGTCGTGAGAAATGGACGTTTTTTATCCGCCCATTAAAGGGCTTCCTCGATCATCGTGCGAATCGCGCCGTAGGTCTGCTCCAGGGACTCGGGGAAGGTCGCATCGCCGGGAATCATAGCGGCGATCAGTTCCTTGCTGTAGTAAAGAAAACGGACCTCGGTCGCGCCGTCTTTACTGAAGGCCATAACGAATTTGGGCATGAGCGGGGCGCGCTCGATGTTGGTCTGGAAACTCTGGGAGGACTTGTCCGGCTTGCAGATCTGGATCATGTGCAGATCGAACGCTTCCGGCATCGCCACCTGGTGCTCCCGGTAGATCTCGGCCATGGCCATGATGTCCCGATTGTGGATGCCGAAGCCGCGCTTGACGGCGGCTTGTTCGAGATCGGCGACAAATTTTTCGAGGGGTTTCGAGGAATGGACCCGGTAGATTTCCGCTGGATTCATGGAGGGGCTCCCTTGGGATGATTTGTGTATATGCACAATATGCCCTCATATATTCAATTGTCAATATATATTTTCTTCGCCATTAAAAAAGCCTGCTCCACACCTTTCTTTTTCCCGTCCCCTCCCCTATAATGCCGCGACCAAGGAGCCCTCTTCCCATGAATCAAAGCTTTACCGCCGAAGCCCGCCTGTTGTTGCGCCACGCCATCGCGGCGGCGGGAGGCAACGAGGTCTTTTTTCTCGGCCGCGCCGACAGCGAAGGGCGCGTCTGCGATGCCGAGGTGCTGGCCCGGGGCAACGCCGAGGCGGTTCCGGCCATCCTCCAACTCTGCCGCCACGGCGACGTGGTCATCCACAACCACCCTTCGGGAAACCTCCGACCGTCCCGGGCCGACATCGAAATCGCCGGACGCCTTGGCGAACTGGGGGTCGGCTTCCTGATTGTGGACAACCCTGTGGAAAATGTGTACAGGGTAGTGGAACCCTTCGCCTCCCACCGGGAAGAGGTGGTGGTGCCGGAGCGCATCGGCGAGATTCTCGGGCCGGAAGGGCTCGTCGCCCGCGCCCTGTCCGGCTATGAAGACCGCCCGGAACAGCTGCGCATGGCCTTCACCGTGGGGGAGGCCTTCAATCACGGCCGCCTGGCGGTGATCGAGGCCGGTACCGGCACCGGCAAAAGCCTCGCCTACCTGGTGCCGGCCCTCCTCTGGGCGCTGGCCAACCGCGAACGGGTGGTGGTCTCGACCAATACCATCAATCTCCAGGAGCAACTGATCCGCAAGGATCTCCCCTTTCTGCGCCGGGCCACCGACCTGGAATTCCGCGCGGTGCTGGTCAAGGGGCGCGGCAACTACTTCTGCAAGCGCCGGGCGGAGACGGCCCGGCTGGAGCCGGGACTCTTCGAGGAAGAGCTGAGCGGCGAGCTACGCGCCATCCTTGACTGGGCCGAACGGACCGGCGACGGTTCCAAGGAAGATCTTCCTTTTCTGCCCAAGGAGCAGGTCTGGGAAGAGGTGCGCTGCGAAATCGACCAGTGCGCCCGGGTGCGCTGCGCCCACTACGCCGGCTGCTTCTTCCACAAGGCCCGGCGGCTGGCGGCCCAGGCCGACCTGCTGGTGGTCAACCACGCCCTGCTCCTCTCCGACCTGGCCCTGCGCATGGCCACCGACAACTACACCACCGCCGCTGTCCTTCCTCCCTTCGACCGCATCATCCTCGACGAAGCCCATCATCTGGAGGATGTCGCCACCAATTT
>CALJLX010000531.1 GCA_937982495.1 uncultured Desulfuromonas sp. | reverse complement strand
CCCTTGGAATAGATGACCGCCACCGCCCGGGTCGGGGTGTCGGCGGTGGCGACATAGCCGTGGGGCTCGGTGGAATCGTAATAGACCGAGTCGCCGGGGGCCAGGGTCATGACCCGGTCGCCGTAATGGAATTCGAGGGCGCCGTCCAGCACGAAGAGGAATTCCTCCCCTTCATGGCTGACCTGCAAGCCGTCGATCTCTTGCCGGGGTTCGAATTCGACCAGGAAAGGTTCCATGTTGCGATGCTTCTTGCCGAAAGCCAAGGAGTGGTAGGCGTAGGGCGGCGGGGCCTCGTCCTCGCCGGGACGGCGGTACATGCGCCGGCTTTCGCCGGAGCGGGTGAGGATGCATTTTTCGTTGTGCCCTTCTTCCTGGAAGAAAAAGTGCAGCCCGACCTTGAAGGCTTTGGAAATGCGCAGCAGGGTGCCCAGGGGGGGGATGACCTGTTCATTTTCGATCTGCGACAGCAGCGGCTTGGACAGGCCGGTGACATCGGCCAGATCCTGCAAGGTCATGCGCCGCTCCTGCCGCAGTCGCCGCACCTTGAAGCCGATCTGCAGTTCCTTGACCTCTTCCCGAATGTTTTCCATGGTCGCTACCCCGCTGTTTTTCTTAAGTCTCTACCCCGTGCCGGGCGTCAAGTCAAGGGCTTTGTGGGAAGCTGTTCGTCTGCGGCGGGGATCTTTTCCGACCGGCGATTTAACCTTTGTGTTATCCTCGATAAAAATTGTCGTCGCTCGCGGGCGGCGAGGGGGAACGATGGACGGATTTCACCATGGAGGGATCGCGGGGGTCTGGTTCGACCTGGACGGCACCTTGCTGGAGGTGGAGATGCGTCGCTTCATCCCGGCCTACACCCGGGGGCTGGCCGGTGCTTTCGCCGACCTGACCGAGCCGGAGAGCTTCGCCGAGCTGCTTCTGGCCGCGACCTTGGAGCTGTTGCGCCGCGAGGACGGAGCGTGCAGCAACGAGGCCTTTTTCCTGGAGCGGGTGACGGCGCCCCTGGGCATCGGCGGGGAAGACTTCAAGGCGCGGCTGGCCGCCTACTGCGATGCCGGACTTGCCGCCCTGGCGCCGCTGGTGCGTCCCCATCCCCTGGCCCGGGCGGCTTTGGAGCACTGTCGCCGGGCCGGGTTGCGGGTGGTGCTGGCGACCAATCCGGTCTTCCCCCGGGCGGTCATCGAGGCGCGCATGGCCTGGGGCGGGTTCGCCGACTATCCCTTCGAACTGGTGACCACCTACGAAAACAGCCGTTACTGCAAGCCCCATCCCGGATATTTCACCGACATCCTCGACCATATGGGGCTGGAGCCAGCCCGCTGCCTGATGATCGGCAACGATACCGAGCACGACCTGGCAGCGCGAGGGGCCGGAGTGCCGACCTTTCTCGCCGATACCTGGCTGATCGACCGGCGCGCGGGCGCCTTCAGCGCCGATTATCGCGGGGATCTGGCGGAGCTGTGCCGGCTGGTGGATCGCCTGGGGGGTGGCGGGGATCATTGACAGTCTCGGCTTTTTTGGCTAATCTGCTGGTGTTTCGAAGAGTTGCGTGACGGTTGGCGGTATTTCTAATTTCAGTTTCAAGGTTGGGAGGCATTCATGGCGAGGCTTGTGGACAACCCGGAGTTGGCTTTCCGCCTGGCGCGGGCGATCGTGTCGGACATCGCTCTCTACAACCAGGACAAGGTCCGCGAAGGCATCATGAAAGATAATATCTTCGAGCTGCTCGCCGAGGAGATCGAAGAGGGACGAGAGCACTTCCGCAGCCGGATCGTCCCCGACCTGGAAAATTCCGACCATCTTTTCGATCGGGCCATCGTCGATGTCATGATCAGGCAGGCCGGCAAGATCGAAAGCCCCATCTGGTAGATGGAATCCACTCGCCAACTGTTCTTTCCCTTCGGGCGCTCGACCGAGCGCCTCGATCGCTTCCTGGCGGACCAGTTGCCGGAACTGTCCCGCTCCCAGTTGAAAATTCTCATCGACGACGGCCGGGTCCGGCTTGGGGGCCAGTCGGTCAAGGCCGGCCTTCGCCTCAAGGGGGGGGAGGCGGTGACGGTCGAGATCCCGCCGCCGGAGCCCGCCGCCGCCTGTCCTCAGGATCTTCCCCTGACGATTCTTTATGAGGATTCGCGCCTGATCGTGGTTGACAAACCGGCCGGTCTGGTGGTACATCCGGCCGCCGGCCATCGCGAGGGGACGCTGGTCAACGCCCTCCTCCACCACTGCCGCGATCTGGCCGGGATCGGCGGGGAGCTGCGGCCGGGAATCGTCCACCGCCTCGACAAAGACACCTCGGGGGTGATGGTGGCGACCAAGGACGACGCCGCCCACCAGCATCTGGCCGCCCAGTTCAAGGTTCACTCCATCACCCGCCGTTATCTGGCCCTGATCCATGGGCTGCCGATCGCCGCCTCCGGGACCATCGATCTGCCCATCGGCCGGCATCCGCTGCAGCGTAAAAAGATGAGCACGCAAAGCCGCGCCGGGCGCCGCGCCGTCACCCACTGGCGGGTGCTGCGTCGCTATGCCGCCGACGGTCTGGCGCTGGTGGAACTGACCCTGGAGACCGGGCGCACTCACCAGATCCGCGTCCATCTTTCCGAGTCGCGCATGCCGGTGGTCGGCGATCCGGTTTACGGCGGCAGTCAGCGGGGCAAAGCCTTGGCCGATCCCCTGCTGCGTGCCATGGTCCGGGCACTGGGGCGCCAGGCCCTGCATGCCCGCCTGCTCGGTTTCAGCCACCCGGAAAGCGGCGCCTATCTGGAGTTTCAAAGCCCGCTTCCCCCGGAACTGGCTGAAATCGTCGCCTATCTCGACAACAAATATCGCCTTCCCGCCGACCCGGCGCGGCAGGCGCTTTCCTCCGGAGAGTCCCCTTCGTCATGAAACTCGTCAAACAGGGAAAACTTCATTACCTGCAACCCGCCTGGGGGGAGACCGCCGGGGTGCGCGCCGGGTTCACCACCCGCAACGGCGGCGTCAGCCGCGCTCCCTACAACTCCCTCAATCTCGGCTTCAATACCGACGATCCCCGCTACAATGTGGAAGGCAATCGCTCGACCCTGGCCCGCGCTTTCGCCCTGCAGCCCCATCAGCTGCTGACGGTGAAACAGGTGCACGGTACCGACGTGCTGGTGGTCGATTCGCCCAATCCCGACCTGTCCCACTTTCTGCAGGTGGAATGCGACGCGGTGATCACCAACCAGCCGGGCATGATGATCGGCGTACTGGTGGCCGACTGCTTTCCGGTCCTCCTCCACGATCCGCTCAAGCGGGCCGCCGGTGTCGTTCATGTCGGCTGGCGGGGGGCCGCCGCCGGGATTCTCGGCAAGGCGGTGAAGGCCATGGTCGCCGCCTTCGGCTGTCGGGCGGCGGATCTTACGGCCGCCGTCGGTCCCGGCATCGGCGCGCACAAATACGAGGTCGACCGTCAGGTGCGCGAGGCCTTCCGCGCCGGTGCCGGTCATTGGGAAGCGATCGCCGCCGAGGTCGAGCTGGGCAAATGGCATCTCGACCTGCGCCGCGCCTGCCTGCTGCAACTGGCTGAGGCGGGCGTGCCGGAAGGCGCCGTCGACGTGGCCGAGGAATGTACCTGCTGCCATCGTGAAATGCTCTTCTCCTATCGCCGCGATGCCGGAAAGACCGGCCGCCAGATGGGTTTTGTCCTCCTCGATTGATCCCCCGCCCTCTTGATCGAATTTCCGCCGGCGCCGCACGCGCCGGCGGATTCAGTATTTTCCCCACAGAAAAATCCCTACTTTCCCCTATTGTGCAACCGGCTCGATCCGCAGTAGATTAAAACCCTTCCGGCCGGTCCTCGGCCGCCTTTATTTACCGCGAGCAGACAGAGGTTCTCCTTGCCCGAGCAGAAGCCGTCGGCGCGATCTTTCGCGGCCGGCAAGTTCAGTCCGCCCGTGCTCGACCCGCGTCGCCATCTCCCCCGCGCCCGGGTGATCGACGTGTTGCGCCAGGCCGAGGCGCGCGGTCGGCGAATCTTTTTGATCCGGGGCCGGGCCGGGCAGGGCAAGACCACCCTGGCGCGGGAATATCTCCGGGAATGCGACGCTCCCTTTCTCTGGTACCAGGTGGGAGAGGAGGATCGCGACCCGGTTTTTTTCTGTGCTGCGCTGCTGGAAGCCTTGCGGCGGACGCCGGCCAGGTTTCGCGCTCCGCTTCTGGACGCCATGCTCGACAAAGGGGAATTGGCCGCCGGGGATGCCGAACGGGCTGCCAAGCTGCTTGCCGCCGACCTCTCCGCTTTTCTTGCCGGTCCCTTTTTCCTGGTTTTCGACGATCTGCACCTGCTCGACGGCGCCCCCGCCGGTCTCGCCTTTTTTTCCTCCCTGTTGCAGTCCCTGGCGGTCGATGTCCGGGTTCTGGGCCTTTCCCGCTGGGCCTTGCCCCTCTCCCTGGAAAAAAAACGTCTGCTGATCCTCGATAACGAGACGCTGGCCTTGAACCGGCAGGAGACGGTCGCCCTCTATGAGCGGCTCTTCGATCTGGCGCCGTCGGGGGAGACGCTCGATCTGGCCGTGCGCCGCAGCGAAGGCTGGATCATGGGGCTGGTGCTGATCGGCCGGGCCCTGGTCCGCTTCGGCGAAGACGCCGTGCGCAACCGGCTGCACGGGATGGAAAGCCTGGGGCACGAGCAGGTCGAGGAGTTTTTCAGCGATGAGGTTCTCGACGGGCTCGATGGGGAGATGCGGCGCGGGCTGTTGCAACTCGCCCTTTTCGACGACCTGCCGCTGTCGCTCGTCGCGCGAGTGGTCGAAGAGGGGCGGGTGCCGGAGCTGCTCGCCGAGCTCTCCCGCCATAATCTTTTCGTGCGTTCCGACGAGGACGGGAGTGCCTACGTCTTCCATCACCTTTTCCGCGACAGTCTGCGCAAGCTGGGGCTGCGGGAACTCTCCGAGGAGGGGCGGCGGGAGACGCTGGCGCGCGGCGGGCGCTGGTACCTGGAGGAAGGCCGGATCGAGGAAGCCTTGGCCTGTTTGGCCGAAGCCCGGGATTATCCCGCCTGCGCGGTGCTGCTCACCGATTTCGGCATGGCCTTGCTGGCAGGCAACCGCCTGAAAACCCTGGAAACGGCCCTGGGAACCATTCCCGAGCCGGTCATGGATGAGTACGCCGTCTTTGCCTTCTATTACGGCATGTGCCTCATGGAGAGCCGTCCCGATCGCGCCCACGCCCTGCTGGAACAGGCCCGCGGCCGGTTCGCCGCGGCCGACATGGCGCGGGGGGAGCTGCTGGCCTCGGCGCAACTGATTCTCTTTCACCTCTTCATCGATGGTCGCTTCAATTGCGCGGCGCCGCTTCTGGGGCGCGCCGAAGGGCTTCTCGCCGGGCTCGAATCGACCCTCCCCCCGATTATGCTCATCCTGGTCAATCATGCGTTGGCGGCGGGGCACTATTTTCTCCATGGCGACGGCGAAGCCGTGCCGCGTTACGCCGGTCGCGCCTGGGAGCTGGCGAAACTTCACGAGTACGACAATCTGCTGGCCGGAATCACCATCATTCAGGGCTACCATCACGCGGTGCGGGGGCATTGGGAGAGCTTTCGCGCCAAGGCCGAAGAGGCCCAGGGCCTGATCGCCAATCCCCGGGTGAGTCCCTTGCATCGCTTGTTCCTGCGGCTGATGCAGCTCAACCTGTTGAGCCTGCAAGGGGATCTCGTCAACTATCAGCGGCAGCGCGCCGTCATCGAGGAGGTCTTCAGCCGCGATCTGCTGGTCAAGACCACCCTGGGTCCGCTTTTCTGGGTGCTCGACATTGATGTCGCTCTCGCCGAGGGGCGTCTCGACGCGGCCCTGGACTTTGTCCGATTGGGCCTCGATTCGGGCTACGCCGCCGGCAACCCGCACCTGCGCGGCATGTACCGCCAGTACCAGGCCTTTCTGCTGGCGCTTTCGGCTCGTCGACCGGAGGCCCTGGCGGCGGTCGACGAAGCCCTGGCCCTGCGCGACGAAGCCGGGGGCCGCCTTTTCACGGCGATCAACCGCATGATTCTCGGCGCGACCTGTGCCCGGATCGGCGAACCCGAGCGGGCCGAGCGCTTGCTGGAAGAGTCCATCCGTCTCTGTACGGATCTCGACGAACACTTTACCCGGATCGGCGCCCTGGCCTTCCGGGGCCTGCTGCGGTTCTCCCAGGGGCGGGTCGACGAGGCCGCCGACGACATTCGCGGGGCCATGGTCGGGCTCAGGAACAATCGTCTGCGCCATTTTTACCTGGCCACGCCGACCCTGCTGCAGGAATTCCTGGCGGCCGCCGGGTATCTCGGCATCGAAGTCGAGACCGCACGCGCCATCGCCGCCCGTCAGCTCGACCTGTCCTTGCTCGACAAGGGACGGACTCTGCCCCGGTTGCGCATCCGGACGCTGGGACCGCTGGTGATGAGTCTCGATACCCGCATGGAGTTGCGGGAAGGGGTTTGGAGCCCGACGCAACGGGCCTTCTGGGCGTTGCTCCTGGCGACGAAGGAGCTGTCGCTGCCGCAGGAACGGATGCAACTGGGGCTTTGGCCGGAGAGTCCGGCGGACAAATCCCGCGCCAGCTTCGACACCCTGCTCTCCCGGGTGCGACGGGTACTCGATGCCGCCTGCCATCCCCTCTCCGCCAAAAACTACCTTGAACTCAAGCGCGGCGTCCTGGCCCTGGACAACTGTCATCTCGAGGACGGGGATTTTTCCGAGGAGATCGTCGGCGGCCTGAGGCTGGCCCGGCAGGGGCGCGCCTGGCAGGCGGGTAATTGTCTCTATCGGGGACTGAGTTTCTGGCGGGGAGGCTACCTGAGCCAGGTCGAGGTCGATGATGAGCAGTTTCTGGCCCGGCGTTCCGAACTGGAACGCCTCTACCTGCAGGGGGTGCTGGCCTGGGGCGAACTCCTGGTCGCGGCCGGACGCGACGGCGAGGCCCTCGACCTCTACCATGAGGCCCTGTGCATCGATTCCACCCAGCATGACCTGGTCAAGGCGCTCTATGCTCTGCACAGTCGGGGAAGTTCGCCGGGTTCGGCCCGACGTGTGCTGGAGCAGTATCGCAAGGCGCTCGCCCGGGCCGCTTACGATCCGGAGGAAGTCGATGCCATTATCGAGTCCCTGTGGACGGCCCCGCCGGAGCAAGGGCGGGAGATTTGAAAAGAAGGGATTTTGCTCAGCGGTAAGAAATTTGTCAGATGTCGGTAGTAGACTGATTCAAAAAATGACTAAAATACTCATTCGGAGGTGTGGCGATGGCGGAGCATTGTCCTTATGTGGAGGGTTGCGGGTTTTTCGCCAACTACGGCCATCGCTCGAGCCGTACCTGGAAAAATCTGGTGGCGCTCTACTGCCGGGGCGGTCTCTGCCACTGTTGTATTCTCTACCGCCGTTACGCCGCGGGCAGCCAATCCCCTGAGGATGACCTGCTGCCCACCGGCGAGCCGGTTCCTGTTCCCTTCCATGCGTTGCCCTGAGGGGGAATGATGCCGGTTGGCCGCTCTTATACGCCGGGAAACTATCTATGAACACAGGGATTCTGTACGTCGACGATCACGAGATTTTTCACGAATGTATGCGCCAGATGTTCAATCAGCGCAACGACATGCAGATTCTCGCCATCGCCAGCAACGGGCAGACGGCGGTGCGCCTCGCCACCGAGCTGCGTCCCGACGTGGTGGTCATGGATGTGCGTCTGCCCGGACTTAACGGCATCGAGGCGACGCGTAAAATCCTCTCTTCCCAGCCTCGCGCCAGGATTATCGGGCTTTCCGGCTATACCGATCGGCAGACGGTGCTCTCGATGATCAAGGCCGGTGCTCGCGGCTACGTGGTCAAGGATGCCGCCTTTAACGAGCTGATCCAGGCCATTCAGGCGGTCGCCTCGGGCAAGATGTATCTCAGCCCCGGCATCACCTCGGTCATGCTGGAGGAACTGATCGCCCCGGCCCACGCCGACGGCGGCGCCGCCGGTCTGCTTTTGAGCCGCCGCGAGGAAGAAGTGCTGCGCTTGGCGGTGGACGGCTTCTCGTCCAAGGACATCGCCGACCATCTCGGCCTCAGTCCGAAAACCATCGAAACCCATCGTGCGCGGATCATGAAAAAGCTGGGGCTGAAATCCTTCGCCGATCTGGTCAAATACGCGGTACGCGAGGGGTTGACCAGCGCTTGAGTGAAAAACTCAGGGAATTCCCCACAGAAAAATACACAGCTCACCGGATTGCATTGTAGAGGTGGAATATTTTAAAGTTGTGATGTCCGGCGTACCGCGGTTTGTTCAGGGAGTTTCCGCCTCCCTTCCCCAGGGCGAACCGCAGGATCCGGAATAAAATAGGCTCTCGGGCCGCTATGACGTTATCTGCAGGAGGGGATGGCGCGCGACGCAAGGCAACTTACGTCGCGCGCCATTTTTTTGTGCG
>CALJLX010000530.1 GCA_937982495.1 uncultured Desulfuromonas sp. | reverse complement strand
CCGAGTTTGGTCAGTTCCGTGGGGATCACTTCCCGCGCCCGGTCGGCCTTGGGGAAGAGGATTTTTTTATCCTGCAGATCGCTATCCGCCAGGACCGCCACCACCCCTTCCCCCTTGAACTCGGCGGCGACGAGATCGGCGCGCAGGCCGTGCGCGGCGAGCCCGGCGGCGGTCTTGGGACCGACCACGCAGATTCGGCAACGGCCCAGGGCGCGGGCGTCGCGGCCGAGTTCGGCCAGGCGCCGGAAGAAGCAGCGCACGCCGTTGGCCGAGGTGAGAATCAGCCAGTCGAAGGTCTCCAACTCGGCGATGGCGCGGTCGAGTTCGTCATGGTTCTCCGGCGCCACCAGTTCGATGGTCGGCGCCTCGATGACTTCGGCCCCTCGCGCTTCGAGGAGCGCCGTCAGTTCGCCGGCCTGATCGGCGGCGCGGGTGTTGAGAATGCGCCTGCCGAAAAGGGGGCGGTTGTCGAACCAGCGCAGCTCCTCCCGCAAGCCGACCACGGAACCGACGATGATGACCGCCGGCGGCTTGATCCGGGCCTTGGCCGCTTTCTCCACCACGTCGCCGAGTGTCGCCGTCAGGGTTCGCTGTTGCGCCGTGGTCGCCCAGCGCACGATGGCCACCGGAGTGTCGGCGGTCCGACCGTGCGCCGTCAGTTCCCGGGCGATCAGCGGCAGGTTGGCCATCCCCATGTAAAAGACCAGGGTGCCGACGGCGCCGGCGAGCTTCTCCCAGTCGAGGCTCGACATCTTCTTCGCCGGGTCTTCATGGCCGGTGATCAGGGCGAGGCTGGTGGTGTGGTCGCGGTGGGTGAGGGGGATGCCGGCGTAGGCGGCCGCGGCGAAACCGGCGGTGACGCCGGGAACCACCTCGAAGGGAATCCCGGCCCGGCGCAGGCAGAGGGCTTCCTCGCCGCCCCGACCGAAGATGTAGGGATCGCCCCCCTTGAGGCGGGCGACGGTCTTGCCTTCCCGGGCTTTTTCCACCAGCAGGAGGTTGATCTCCTCCTGGGAGCGGTGGTGGCTGCCCCCCTTCTTGCCGACGTAGAGGTGCTCGGCGGTCGGCGCCTCGCGCAGCAACGCGGGATTGGCCAGGTAGTCGTAGATCACCACCTCGGCCCGGCGCAGGCATTCGCGCCCCTTGACCGTGATCAGGCCGGGATCGCCGGGACCGGCGCCGATGAGATAGACGATGCCTGATTTCAAGAGTTCACCTGCCGTAAACAGGGAGGGGCGACGCATGCGCCGCCCCTACGGGATCATTCGTCATGGG
>CALJLX010000529.1 GCA_937982495.1 uncultured Desulfuromonas sp. | reverse complement strand
GCGAGGCGATCCAGTATCTCACCGGCCGTCCCTTCGCCGCCGGCGAGGCGGTCTACACTTCGGTACAATATCTGCTCAAAGGGGAGGTCGACAGGGCGGCCGCCGAGCGCATCGCCTCCGGTTTTCTCGGCAACGGCCTGATCCAGCGTTGGGACATCGTCACCGCCGCCGAGTTCGACCGGGAAAAAGGGGTGCGGATCACGGTGCCCAAGGTCACCGGAGATGCCCGCCCCGAGGTGCGTGAGATCGATCTCAACGTCGCTGACGAGGCTCTGATGAAAATCAGCCGCGACGGCATGCTCGCCCTCAACCTCGAAGAGATGAAGACCATTCAGGCCCATGCCGCCGACCCGGCCTTTGCCGCCGCTCGATCCGCCGTGGGACTCGGCGCCAGGCTCACCGATGTCGAGCTTGAGGCCCTGGCCCAGACCTGGAGCGAGCACTGCAAGCACAAGATCTTCGCGGCGCGGGTCGAATACGAGGACGAACGGGGACGCAAGGAGAGTATCAACTCCCTCTTCAAGACCTACATCGTCGGCGCCACCCGCGACATCCGCGCGGCCAAGGGAGAACGGGATTTCTGCCTCTCGGTCTTCAAGGACAACGCCGGGGTCATCGAGTTCAACCGGGATTGGAGCGTAGTCTTCAAGGTCGAAACCCACAACTCGCCGAGCGCCCTCGATCCCTACGGCGGCGCCCTGACCGGCATCGTCGGGGTCAACCGCGACGGCATGGGGACCGGCATGGGGGCGCGGCTGATCTTCAACACCGACGTCTTCTGCTTCGCCTCGCCCTTCTACGAGAAACCGCTGCCGCCCCGGCTGCTCCATCCCCGGCGGATTTTCGAGGGGGTGGTCGAGGGGGTCGAGCACGGCGGCAACAAGAGCGGCATCCCCACGGTCAACGGCTCCATCGTCTTCGACGAGCGTTTCGCCGGGAAACCCCTGGTCTACTGTGGCACCGCCTCGCTCATGCCCCGCACCCTGAACGGCGTCCCCTGTCATGAGAAGCAGGCGCGGGTCGGCGACCACATCGTCATGACCGGCGGCCGCATCGGCAAGGACGGCATTCACGGCGCTACCTTCTCCTCGGAGGAACTGCACGAAGGCTCGCCGGTGACCGCCGTGCAGATCGGCGATCCCATCACCCAGAAACGCATGTTCGATTTTCTGCTCATCGCCCGCGACCGGGGGCTGTACAACTCCATCACCGACAACGGCGCCGGCGGTCTTTCCTCCTCGGTGGGGGAGATGAGCGAGGACACCGGCGGTTTCGAGCTCCATCTCGACCGCGCCCCGCTCAAATACCCCGGTCTTCAGCCCTGGGAAATCCTCATTTCCGAGGCCCAGGAGCGGATGACCCTGGCGGTGCCGCCGGAGAAACTCGACGCCTTCATCCAACTCGCCCGGGAAATGGATGTGGAAGCCGTCGACCTCGGCGTTTTCACCGACTCCGGTTATTTCCATTGTCTCTACGAAGGGCGGACCGTGGCCTATCTGCCCATGGAGTTCCTCCACGGCGGGGTGCCGCAGATGGTCATTCCCGCCAAATGGTCGCCGCCCAAGACGCTTGAACCGGTCTTCCCCGTTCCCGCCGACCTCGGCGCCGAGCTGGCAAAGCTGCTCGGACGGCTCAATATCTGCTCGAAAGAGAGCGTCATTCGCCGTTACGACCACGAGGTCCAGGCCGGCACGGTCATCAAGCCCCTGGTCGGGGTCGCCAACGACGGGCCTTCCGACGCCGCCGTCTTTCGGCCGCTTTTCGATTCCTTCGAAGGGGTGGTGGTTTCCCACGGCATCTGCCCGAACTATTCGGATATCGACACCTATCACATGATGGCCTGCGCCATCGACGAAGGCCTGCGCAACTATGTGGCGGTGGGCGGCGACATCGAGCATGTGGCCGGTCTCGACAACTTCTGCTGGTGCGACCCGGTCAAAAGCGAGAAGACCCCCGACGGCGAGTACAAGGCCGCCCAGCTGGTGCGGGCGAACAAGGCCCTGTACGACTACTGCGTGGCTTTCGGCGTGCCGCTGATATCGGGCAAGGACTCGATGAAGAACGACTACCAGATCGGCGATACCAAGATTTCCATTCCGCCGACGGTGCTTTTTTCCGTCATCGGCAAGATCGCCGACGTGCGCCAGGCGGTCTCCATGGATGTCAAGCGCCCCGGCGATCTCGTCTATCTGCTCGGCGAAACCCGCGACGAGTGCGGCGGCTCCGAATACTATGCGGAACTGGGGTTCCTGGGGAGCAACGTGCCCAAGGTCGACGCCGCCACGGCTTTTGCCCGCTACCGGGCCCTCAATGCCGCCCAGCGGCAGGGGCTGATCCGCTCCTGTCACGATTTGTCCGACGGCGGTCTCGGCGTGGCCTTGGCCGAAAAGGCCTTCGCCGGCGGCTATGGCCTGCGCGTCGAGCTCGACCGGATGGCGACGGCGGGCGAGCTGCGCGCCGACACCCTGCTTTTTTCCGAATCGCCGAGCCGACTGCTGGTCACCGTGCGTCCGGAGGAGCGCGAGCGCTTCGAACGTCTCTTCGCCGGTCAGGCGCTGGCGTGCCTCGGCGAAGTGACTGTAGCGCCCCGCCTGGTTGTGAGCCGGAACGGCCGCGCGCTGCTCGATGTTCATATCAATCTACTGAAAGAGGCCTGGCAGGCGCCTCTGCGGGAGCTTTAAGATGG
>CALJLX010000528.1 GCA_937982495.1 uncultured Desulfuromonas sp. | reverse complement strand
CGAGGAGCAGACCATGAAATTCTTCATCGACACCGCCGAAGTCGGCGAAATCCGTGCCGCTCACGCCCTGGGCCTGGTCGACGGCGTGACCACCAACCCCTCGCTCATCGCCAAGAGCGGCCGCGACTTCAAGGACGTCATCCGCGAGATCGCCTCCTTCGTCGACGGCCCCATCTCCGCCGAGGTCATCGCCCTCGACGCCGAGGGGATGGTGCGTGAAGGGCGGGAGTTGGCGGCGATTCACGAAAACATCGTCATCAAGGTGCCGATGACCGAGGAGGGGCTCAAGGCGACCCGCATCTTCAGCGCCGAAGGCATCCGCACCAACGTCACCCTGGTCTTCTCCCCCGTGCAGGCGCTCCTCGCCGCCAAGGCCGGGGCGAGCTACGTTTCCCCCTTCGTCGGCCGCCTCGACGACGTCGGCCACGACGGCATGGAAGGGATCGAGCAGATCCGCACCATCTTCGACAACTACGGCTACGATACGGAAATCATCGTCGCCTCGGTGCGCAGCCCGATGCACGTCCTCAATGCCGGGCTGCTCGGCGCCGACATCTGCACCATCCCGCCGGCGGTCATCGGCCAGTTGGCCAAGCATCCCCTCACCGACGTCGGCATCGCCAAGTTCATGGCCGACTGGGAAAAGGCGAAAAAATAGCGGATCGCGGGGAATTTTTCAGCTCCGTTGCCGTGTATGACTGGCCCGCCGGGCACTCTCCTGCTAGACTTTGCGGGATAGTCCGGCGGGCCTTATCTTTTCGGGCGATTTTTGCCTTCCCCTTACGAGGTGCCTATGAATATTCATGAATACCAGGCCAAGGAGATTTTCAGCGCGTTCGACATTCCGGTGCCGCGCGGGCGGGTGACCCTCACCGCCGATCAGGTGGAGCGGGCCGCCAAGATGATGGGCGGCCATTGCGTGATCAAGGCGCAGATCTATGCCGGCGGGCGCGGCAAGGCTGGCGGCGTGCAGGTGGTGCACCATCCCGAACAGGCCCACGAGGCCGCCAAGGAGATGTTCGGCAAGCGCCTCGTCACCCCCCAGACCGGCCCCGAGGGGCTCAAGGTCCGGCGGATTCTGGTGGAGGAAGCGGTGGGCATCGCCCGCGAGTTCTATCTTTCCATCACTCTCGATCGCGAGACTTCCCGCTACTGCCTGATCGCTTCCGCCGACGGCGGGGTTGACATCGAGGAGACGGCGGTCAAGCATCCGGACAAGATCCTCAAGCTGACCATCGACCCCTTCACCGGGTTGCGCTCCCATCAGGCCCGCCGCATCGCCCTCGGCCTCGGCCTCAAGGGCAGCCTCTGCGAGGACTGCGTGCAACTGATCCTCAACCTCTACCGGCTGCTGCTGGAGAAAGACTGCTCGCTGGTGGAGATCAACCCGCTGGTGGTGACCAAGGCCGGCTGGCTGCTGGCCATGGACGGCAAGATCAACTTCGACGACAACGCCCTCTTCCGCCACTGGGAGTATCACGACCTGCAGGACTACTCGCAGATGGACCCGCTCGAGATCAACGCCGGCAAGTTCGACCTCTCCTACATCAAGCTGACCGGCAACATCGGCTGCATGGTCAACGGCGCCGGGCTGGCCATGGCGACCCTCGACGTGCTCAAGGAGAACGGCGGCGAACCGGCCAACTTCCTTGACGTCGGCGGCGGCGCGACCCGCGAGAAGGTCGCCGAGGCCTTCAAGATCATCCTTCAGGATCGCGACGTGCGCGGGGTTTTCGTCAATATCTTCGGCGGCATCATGCGCTGCGACGTTATCGCCCAGGGGATCATCGAAGCGGCGGCCGAGTTCCACTGTACCCTGCCGATCATGGTGCGGATGGACGGCTCCCAGGTCGAGGAGGGCAAGCAGCTGCTCCTCGAATCGGGACTCAACGTGCGCTGCGTCGACACCCTCGGCGACGGCGCCGCCGGTATCGTGAAAATGCTCGCCCAGGCCGAGGCCTGAGCCCCGCGACCCTCAACTCATGGAGAACGTCCGATGTCCATTCTGATCAATAAAGACAGTCGTGTGG
>CALJLX010000527.1 GCA_937982495.1 uncultured Desulfuromonas sp. | reverse complement strand
CTTCAGGGGATATTTGCTTATCTGGAGAGTCTATGGAAGACGAGTTTGAGGATTTCATCGAGGATGATCTCGCCGGCGATCTGGAAGCGGCGCAACAGGCCCTCGACCAGGGGGAAGATCAGGTTGCCCTGGAATTGGCCGAGGAATATCTGGAAACCAGCCCCCTTGATGTAGAAGCTCTGAATATCTGTGCCGTGGCCGCCTCCAACCTGGGGGATACGCTCAAGGCCATGGCCCTGTACCAAAAAGCCCTGCGTTTCGATCCCCAGAACGGGGCGCTGCACCACAACTATGGGGTGCTGCTGGAGCGGTTGGGGGACTATCACGAGGCGCTGCGTCATTTTCAGCGCTGTCTCGAATTGCAGCCCGATTTTCCCGAAGCCTACATCAATATGGGCAACACCCTTGACGAACTCGGCCGTACCGAGGAAGCCCTGGCCATGTACGATCAGGCCCTGCGCCGGGCACCGGATGCGCCCGATGTCTATTTCAATCGCGGCTACGCCTTCAACCGTCTCGGCCGCTTCGTCGAAGCCGTGGAAAGCTTTACCCACGCCCTGGCCTTCGACGCCGGCGATCCCGCCGCCCTCAACGGTCTCGGCTATGCCCTCTCGGGGCTCGGGCGCGAACAGGAGGCGGTGGAGAAGTTCACCGCCGCCATCGCCAAGGACAATTCCGTCGCCAATTATTTTTATAATCGCGCCATCTCCCTGATCCGTCTCGGCAACCTGCCGGCCGCGTCGAGCGATCTGGATGCGGCCCTGGCCTTGGAGCCGACCTTTTACGAAGCGCTTATCGAAAAGGCCAGCCTGCTTATCGAAATGGATTATCTCGAAGAGGCGCTGCTCGTTCTCGACGACGCCCAGCGAGTCAATCCCTTGAGCCCCGAGCCCGCCTTCTACCGGGGGGTGATCCAGGAGCGCAAGGGGCATCTGCGGGAGGCGTTGGCCGCCCTCGACGAAAGCCTGCGCCTCGATCCCGCCTCCATCTACTCCCTCAACAACAAAGGGAATATTCTCATCGACCTCGGTCGTCTCGATGAGGCGATGGTCTGTTTCGACCAGATTCTCGACCGTACCGACGATTATCCCCTGGCCCATTACAACCGCGCCTGCATTCATGCCCTGCGCGGCCAGGTGCGCGAGGCGGCCCGGGAACTGGGCAAGGCGGCGGCGCGCGAGGAACATTTTCTCGACGACGCCCTGAACGATCCCGATTTCGAACGGGTACGGGAGAGCCGCACCTTCCGCAAGCTGGTCGAATCCCGCGGCTCCGGAGGAAGGCTATGAACCGCCTCCGCCTCCCCATCGCCGGCATGAAGTGCGGTAAGTGCGTGGCCAAATTGACCGGCGCACTGACCGCGTTGCCGGGGGTGGACGAGGCGCAAATCTCGCTGGAGGAAGGGTGCGCCCACATCGCTTTCGACCCGGAGCGGATTTCGCGGGAAGATCTGGTCGCGGCCATCGTCACGGCGGGTTTCACCGTGCCGGAGGATGCCGCCGGCGGGTCGGAGGCCGGCGCGAATGAACCGGAAAGGGAGGGACGGGCCTCCCCCCCGTCGAGCAAAACCGAGCGCCTGAGCCTGCATCTCGGCGGGATGACCTGCGCCAACTGCGCGGCGACCATCGAAAAGGGCATCGCCAAAGTGCCGGGGGTCTTCACCTCCCAGGTGAATTTCGCCACGGAAAAGCTCACCGTCACCTTTGACGGGGGGCGTCTCGACGGGGCCGCCCTCTGCCGGGCGGTGGAGGATCTCGGCTACCGCGCCTGGCTGCCCGATGCCGGGGGCGAAGAGGACAATGCCCGCGTCCAGCTCGCCTGGCTGATCTTTTCCGCCCTTTTGACCGCGCCGATCATGCCGATTATGTGGTGGATGCCCTTCGGCGCCGCCTCCCACCTGGTCAACGGCCTGCTGGCGACGGTGGTGCAGTTCACCGCCGGACTGACTTTCTATCGCGGCGCCTACAAGTCCCTGCGCAACAAAAACGCCAATATGGATGTGCTGGTGGCGCTGGGGATCAGCGCCGCCTACGGCTATTCGGTGCTGGCGGTGCTTCATCTTTTCGGGGTGGATGGGCCGGATTTCTTCGAGACCAGCGCCATGCTCATCACCTTCGTCCGTTTCGGCAAGTACCTGGAAGCCCGGGCCCGGGGGCGGGCCGGTCAGGCGCTGAAAAAGCTGCTGCATCTGCGCGCCGACCGGGCCCTGTTGGTGGTGGACGGGGCCGAGCGGGAAGTCCCGGCCAGTCGTCTGCAACCGGGAGATCTGGTGCGGGTGCGGCCGGGGGAAAAGATCCCGGTCGACGGCGAGGTGGTCGAGGGGAGCTCGGCGGTGGACGAAGCGATGCTCACCGGCGAGTCGCTGCCGGTGACCAAGGAACCGGGGCAAGAGGTGACTGGGGCGACCATCAACCTGACCGGACCGCTGCTGGTGCGGGCGACGCGGGTCGGCGAGGCGACCGCGCTGGCCCAGATCGTGCGCATGGTCGAGGAGGCCCAGGGGGAGAAGGCGCCGATTCAGCGTCTGGCCGACGCCGTCTCCCAGGTTTTCGTGCCGCTGGTGGTCGCCATCGCCCTGCTGACCTTCCTTGTCTGGTATTTCCTGACCGGCGCCGGTTTCCTCTTCGCCTTCAAATCGGCCATCGCCGTCCTCGTCATCGCCTGCCCCTGCGCCCTCGGTCTGGCCACGCCGACGGCGATCATGGTCGGCAGTTCCGTCGGGCTCTCCGCCGGGATTCTCTTCAAGCGGGCGCCGGTCCTCGAAGGCGTTTCCCGTTTGCAGATGCTGCTGCTCGATAAAACCGGAACCCTGACCCGGGGCGAGTTCGCCCTCACCGACCTGCTGCCGGAAGAGGCCGACGGGGAGCGGGAATTGCTGACGACGGCGGCGGCGCTGGAACGGTCCAGCACCCATCCCCTGGCGCGGGCGGTGGTGACGCGGGCCGAGGATGAGGGTTCTACGCCCCTGACGGTGACGGACCTCCGGGAAATCGGCGGCTACGGCTTGCGCGGCCTGATCGACGGTCAACCGGTGCTGGTCGGCAACCGCCGTCTGATGGATGAAGAAGGCATCCCCCTCGAACCTGTCCGGCCGGACTGGGATGTCTGGGTGGGGCAGGGCAAATCCCTGGTCTTCGTCGCCCGGGCCGGTCGCCTGCTCGGCGTTCTCGCCCTGGCCGATACCCTCAAGGAGGGAGTCCCCGAGGCGGTGCGTGGGCTGCGCGGGCTCGGGCTGAAGACGGTGATGGTCACCGGCGACCGGCGCGACGCGGCTCTGAACATTGCCCGCCAGGCGGGGATCGACGAGGTCGAGGCGGAAGTTCTGCCCGGCGACAAGCGTGAGGTGGTCCGCCGCTACCAGCGTCAGGGGCTGGTGGTCGGCATGGTCGGCGACGGCATCAACGACGCTCCGGCCCTGGCCCAGGCCGACATCGGCATCGCCATCGGCGGCGGCACCGATGTCGCCCAGGAAACCGGGGATATCGTCCTGGTGCGGGGGGATATTCGCGACGTCGCCGGCAGTATCCGCCTCGGTCGGGCGACCCTGCGCAAGATCCGCCAGAATCTCTTCTGGGCCTTTTTCTACAACGTCGTCGGCATTCCCGTTGCTGCCGGGCTGCTCTATCCCGCCTTCGGCCTGACCCTCAAGCCCGAATACGCCGGGCTGGCCATGGCCCTTTCCAGCGTTTCGGTGGTGACGAACAGTTTGTTGCTGGGGAGGTTCAGGGTGAGGCAGACTGAAGGCTGAAGGAAAAAGCGGAAGGCGGAAAGAACTACGGGGGATGGATGAAGTCTGGGGCGGTGATCGGGGTGATCGGCGCGGGGCGGGCGAGCGATGTCGCTTATGCCGCCGCGCGGGAAGTCGGACGCTTGCTGGCCGAGGCCGGGGCGACGTTGGTCTGCGGCGGCCTCGGCGGGGTCATGGAGGGCGCCTGCCGGGGTTGTACCGAAGCCGGCGGCCTGGCGGTGGGAATCCTCCCCGGTTCCGTCGCCGGTCAGGCCAACCCCTGGGTCGGCCTGCCGATCGTCACCAATCTCGGCCACGCCCGCAATGTGGTTATCGCTCATACCGCCCAGGCGCTCATCGCCGTCGAAGGGGAATACGGCACCCTCTCCGAGATCGCAATCGCTCTCAAACTCGGCAAACCGGTGGTCTCCCTGCGCAGCTGGCCGGATGTTCCCGGCGTGACCCGGGTCGATACCCCGGAAGAAGCGGTACGCAAAGTCTTCGTCCTGCTTTCCGGGCGCAATTCCTAGGAGCTGTCCCATGCCTCTGGCTCTCGACCGTTCCCGAACCTTTTCCACCGGCTTCATCGAATGGGTGCGCGGCAAGGGGAACATTCTCATCGTCGCCCACGACAATCCCGACCCCGACTCCCTGGCCGCGGCCATGGCCCTGCAACATCTGATTCTGGTCAAGACCGGACAGCAGGCGACCCTGACCCACGGCGGCATCATCGGCCGGGGGGAAAACCGGATGATGGTGCAGAAGCTGGAAATCCCCGTCGAACCGATGGAAAAACTCGACCTCGACCATTTTCAGGTGGTCTGCATGGTCGATACCCAGCCGGGCACCGGCAACAATTCCTTCCCCCTGTCGCGCCCGGTGCATCTCATCATCGACCATCACCCTCCCTGGGGACAATGCGGCCGGAGCCGCTGGGTCGATATCCGCGACGACTACGGAGCCTCGGCGACCATTCTCTTCGAATACCTGACGGCCCAGGGGGTCACCATCAATACCCGGCTGGCGACCGTGCTCTTTTACGCCATCAAGTCCGAGACCCAGGATCTCGGGCGCGAATGGTCCCAGGCCGACCGCGAGGCTTATCTGCGGCTGGTGCCGCTGGCCAACAACCGCATTCTTTTCGACATCACCCATCCCGAGGTGCCTCGGGAGTACTTCGCCGCCTACAGCCGGGCGATCCGCAACGCCCGCACCTACGGCCCGCTGCTGGTCTTTAATCTTTTCGCCATCGACAACCCCGACATGGTGGCGGAAATGACCGACTTCCTGCTGCGGGTCGACGGCATCAAATACGCCTTCGGGATGGGCTATGCCCAGGGCATGGGCATCGTCTCCTTCCGCACCCTTCGCCAGAATCTCAAATCGGGGGAGCTGATGAAGCAGGTGGTCGGCGATCTCGGCAGCGCCGGCGGCCACGGCATGGTCGCCGGCGGGCAGATCCGCCCCCTGGAAGGGGATCCGGCGAGTATGCGCAAACTGGAACGGACCCTGACCCGGCGGCTCCTCGATGCTCTTGGGTTGCCCGGCGGGCGGGGCGGTAAGCTGGTGTGAGCCGGCATTGACAGGGGGGAATGGGCGCGGTATAAACGGCGCTTTTGGTACGAGGTGGATTTTATGTGGCGTTTTTTGTTTTTTCTGTCGGCGTTGCTCCTGTTGGGGGAGGGTCGGGCCCTGGCCAAGGTCGAGTTGACCCTGGTCAACCGGACGCCGGTGATCATCGAAGAGATTTATACCCACCAGGGAGCGATCTTTCTTGCTCTCGATGACGTGCTCCCGGCACTCGGCCTGAGCGGCCAGTGGGATTCCGCCGCCCGGCTCTACCAGATCTCCACCCCCTACGGCAAGATCTCAGTCGTTCCGGGCAATTCCAGCATCCGGCTCGGTTCCCAGGTGATGACGTTGCCCCAGGCGCCGCGTTTCATCGATGGCCGGCTGCGGGTGGACGAGAGCTTCGTGCGCGAATATCTGCCGGCCCTGCTGGGGCTCTCCGTCACCTACCGCAATCTCGACCCAAAGGAACCGCCGCCCTCTCCCGAGGCCGACTCCCTCGACCAGTTTTTCGCCAGGCTTCTGGAAAAAAAAGGGCTTCCTCCAAGCGAGAAGACAAGCAAGGTCGTTATCGATCCCGGCCACGGCGGCGACGATCCCGGTTCCGTCGGTCTGAACGGAGCCACGGAAAAGGACGTGGTCCTGGAGATCGCCCGGCAGTTGGAAAAACAGATCAAGATGCAACTCGGCGCCGAGCGGGTGCGCCTGACCCGCGACAGCGATTATACCTTGACCCTCGAAGAGCGCCTGGCGCCGGCCGGCGAGGCCGACGTCGCCGCCCTGCTGCAACTCCATGCCCAGGCCGCCGCCCACGGCGAGACCAACGGCCTCTATCTTTTCGTCCGGCCCCGCGAGGAAACCCGCGGCAACTCCCAACCGGCGGATCAGGGAGGGAGCATGCGCCTGGCCGAGGCCCTGCGCGACGCCCTGACCGGCGCGGGCTTTGCGGTCGCGGGGATTCTCCCGGCGCCCCTGCTCCCCCTGGGCCGGGGGGATCTGCCCAGCGTTCTCATCGAACTGGGCTACTTGACCAATGCCGGCGACTTCGAACGGCTTACCCGTCCCGAAGAACAAACCCGTCTGATTCAAGCCCTTTTTGCCGGGCTGAAAACCTTTGTCGAAACCCGATAGGAGACCTCTTTGATGTCCGATGGAAGCAACGCCCGCCTCGACGGGCGCCGCCCCGACGCCCTGCGTCCGATACAATTCGCCCGCAACTTCACCCGCTACGCCGAAGGCTCGGTGCTGGTCAGCTTCGGCGAGACCCGGGTGCTGTGCAACGCCAGCGTTGAAGAGCGGGTGCCCCCCTTCATGCGCGGCGAAGGCCGGGGCTGGGTCACCGCCGAGTATGCCATGCTCCCCCGCGCCACCCACAGCCGCAGTCCCCGGGAAGCGACCAAGGGCAAGATCGGCGGCCGCACCCACGAAATCCAGCGCCTCATCGGCCGTTCCCTGCGGGCGGTGGTCGATCTCGAAGCCCTCGGCGAGCGCACTGTCCAGATCGACTGCGACGTGCTTCAGGCCGACGGCGGCACCCGTACCGCTTCCATCACCGGCGCCTACGTCGCCTTGGTCGACGCCGTCAACGGCCTGGTGGCCAAGGGGCTGCTGCCGGCGTCGCCGATCTGTGAGAGCGTGGCGGCGGTGAGCGTCGGCATCGTCGACGGCCGGCCGCTGCTCGATCTCAATTACGACGAGGATTTTCGCGCCGCCGTCGATATGAACTTCGTTATCACCGGCTCCGGGCTCTTCGTTGAGGTCCAGGGGACGGCCGAGGAAGCCCCTTTCTCCCTGGTCGAACTCGATGCCCTGCGCGATCTGGCCCTCTCCGGCTGCGCCGAACTGGCCCGCTTGCAGCACGCGGCGCTGGAGGGGTAGGGGATGGAACTGCTTGTGGCCACCCGCAACGGCGGGAAACTCAAGGAAATCCGTCGCCTGCTCGACGATCTCGGGATCGCGGTCAAGGGCCTCGACGCCTTCCCCGAGCTCCCCGAGGTCGAGGAGGACGGCGCGACCTTCGCCGCGAACGCCGCGAAGAAAGCGGAAACGGTCTGCCGCCTGACCGGCCTGCCGACCCTGGCCGACGATTCCGGCCTCGAAGTCTCGGCCCTGGCCGGCGCTCCCGGCGTCTATTCGGCCCGTTACGCCGGTTCCGGAGCGACGGACGCCGACAACAACCGCAAACTGCTGGCGGCCCTGGCCGGAGTGCCGGACAAGGAACGCCGGGGGGCCTTCCGCTGCGCCATGGCCCTGGCCCGGCCCGGCGCGGAAACGCGCATCTTTCACGGCCAGGTCGAAGGGCTGATACTCGATGCTCCGCGCGGCGAGGGCGGTTTCGGTTACGATCCCCTCTTCTTGGTGCGGGAATACGGCAAGACCATGGCCGAATTGCCGCTGGACGTGAAAAACCGCATCAGCCATCGCGGCCAGGCGTTGCGGCAGGTGGTGGAGTTTTTGAAAAGCGGTGAGGATGGGCAGTGACAAGTGACGAGTGACGGGTAACGAGTTGAGTAGTCACTC
>CALJLX010000526.1 GCA_937982495.1 uncultured Desulfuromonas sp. | reverse complement strand
CTTCAACCTTCAGTCTTTTTTATGGAGCTTTCATGTCCCAGGTAAAAAACGGCGATACCGTCAAAGTGCATTACACCGGAACCCTCGCGGACGGTACCGTCTTCGATTCCTCCCTTGAGCGCGAGCCGTTGGAATTCACCCTCGGCGAAGGCCAACTCATTCCCGGTTTCGAGAAGACCGTGCTCGGCATGAGCGCCGGCGAGTCGCGCACCGTGATCATTCCCGCCGAGGAGGCCTACGGTCCTTATCGCGATGAGATGGTGCTGGAAATCCCCCGCACCCAGTTGCCGCCCGACATGCAGCCCCAAGTGGGGATGCAGTTGCAGATCGGCGAGGAGCAGGGGGAGGGGATGATCGTGCAGATTTCCCAGGTCACCGACGCCCACATCACCCTCGACGCCAACCATCCCCTGGCCGGTAAGGATCTAACGTTTAATATTCAGCTGCAGTAGGGATGTGAGGAGCGAGGGGAAACCCTTTGGCTGCCGCTCTTTACAATAAATCCAAGACGAGGGGGGGCGACCGGATTGGTCGCCCCCGCCATTTTGAACGGAACGCCATGAACCGCCACCGCCATTTTTTCGCCACCGCGCCCAAGGGGATCGAGCCGCTGCTCGCCGACGAACTGCGCGCCCTCGGCGCTTTCGAGGTCGCCGAAGGGCGTTCCGGCGTCGCTTTTTCCGGCCCCTTGGAGATCGCCTACCGCGCCTGTCTCTGGTCGCGCCTGGCGAGCCGGGTGCTGCTGCCGCTGGCGACCTTTCCGGCGACCTCGCCGGAGGAACTCTACGCCGGGGTGCGGGCCATCGATTGGAGCGAGCATCTTTCCGCCGAAAGTACCCTGGCGGTCGATGCCAGCGTCTCCGGCTCGAAAATCACCCATTCCCACTACGCCGCCCTCAAGATCAAGGACGCCGTCGTCGACCAGTTCCGCGACCGCACCGGCGACCGCCCCTCGGTCGATGCCGAACGCCCCGATGTGCGGATCAATCTCTATCTGCTGCGCGATACCGCCACCTTGAGCCTCGATCTTTCCGGCGACAGCCTGCACCGGCGCGGTTATCGCGACGAAGGGGTGCTGGCGCCGCTCAAGGAGAATCTGGCGGCGGCGATCCTGATTCGCGCCGGCTGGCCGGA
>CALJLX010000525.1 GCA_937982495.1 uncultured Desulfuromonas sp. | reverse complement strand
CGAAGATGAAGGAGTACGGCATCGAGTGCATCGACATGGTGGTGGTCAATCTCTATCCCTTCGAGGCCACCGTGGCCAAGGCCGACTGCACCCTGGCGGACGCCATCGAGAATATCGACATCGGTGGCCCGACCATGCTGCGCAGCGCCGCCAAGAACAACCGCGACGTCACCGTCATCGTCGACTGCGCCGATTACCCGGCGGTGCTCGCCGAGATGAAGGCGAGCGGCGGTGCTGTCGGCCGCGAGACCAATTTCCGCCTGGCGGTAAAGGTCTACCAGCACACCGCCGCTTACGACGGCATGATCTCCAACTGGCTGGGCAAGAAACTTGATGCCGAATCGGCCGAGTTCCCGCCGACGTTGACCCTGCAATACCAGAAGGCCCAAGGGATGCGCTACGGCGAGAATCCCCACCAGAGCGCCGCCTTCTACGTGGAGAAGAGCGTCAGCGAGGCGTCCATCGCCACTGCCCGCCAGCTGCAGGGGAAAGAGCTTTCCTACAATAACATCGGTGACACCGACGCCGCCCTCGAATGCGTCAAGCAGTTCAACGAGGGGCCGGCCTGCGTCATCGTCAAACACGCCAACCCCTGCGGCGTCGCCATCGGCAAGGATCTGCTCGAGGCCTACAATCGCGCCTTTTCCACCGACCCGGAATCGGCCTTCGGCGGCATCATCGCCGTCAACCGCGAACTCGACGGCGCCACCGCCCAGGCGATCTGCGACAAGCAGTTCGTCGAGGTCATCATCGCCCCGGCCGTCTCCAAAGAGGCGAGCGCGATCGTCGCCGCCAAGAAGAACGTGCGCCTTCTCGAGTGCGGCTTCTGGCCGGCCGAGCCGGGGCAGCGTCTCGATTTCAAACGGGTCAACGGCGGGCTGCTGGTGCAGGACACTGATCTGGCCCTGTATGATGAGCTCAAGGTCGTGACCAAGCGCGCCCCCACCGAAACGGAGATGCGGGATCTGCTCTTCACCTGGCGGGTGGCCAAGTTCGTCAAATCCAACGCCATCGTCTACGGCAAGGAAGGCATGACCATCGGCGTTGGCGCCGGACAGATGAGCCGGGTCAACTCGGCGCGCATCGCCGCCATCAAGGCCGAACACGCCGGACTCGAAGTGAAGGGCTCGGCCATGGCTTCCGACGCCTTCTTCCCCTTCCGCGACGGCCTCGACAACGCCGCCGCCGTCGGCGTCACTGCCGTCATCCAACCGGGCGGCTCGATCCGCGACGCGGAAGTCATCGCCGCCGCCGACGAGCACGGCATTGCCATGGTCTTTACCGCGATGCGGCATTTCCGGCACTAGGAAGCGGCCCTTTTCCGCAATCTCGGCGTTGCCCGGCGGAAAACGCTTGTGCGGCGTACTGGTGTACGCCTCCGCGCTTATTCCTTGGGCGCCTTGACCTTGCGAAAAATTGCTCGCTTCCGGGGTTGGTGATTGACGAAACAAAAACCAATCACCAATCACCAATCACTGATTTTGAAAGGTTTTTGGATATGAAAATACTGATCATCGGCGGGGGCGGGCGGGAACATGCCCTGGCCTGGAAGATCGCCCAGTCGCCGCTGGTGGAGACCGTTTATTGCGCGCCGGGGAATCCCGGCATCGCGGCGCTGGCCGAGTGTGTGCACATCGCGGCCGACGAGATCGACGCCCTGTTCGATTTCGCCCGCGCCGAGCAGATCGATCTGACCGTGGTCGGGCCGGAAGTGCCTTTGACCCTGGGGATCGTCGACCGTTTCCAGGCGGCGGGGCTGGAGATCTTCGGCCCGTCCCGGGCGGCGGCGCGCTTGGAAGGGAGCAAGGGCTTCTCCAAGGATCTGATGGCCAAGTACGGCATTCCGACCGCCGCCTATCGCACCTTCAGCGACCGCGATCAGGCGCACGCCTATATCCGCGCGCAGGGTGCGCCCATCGTCGTCAAGGCCGACGGCTTGGCGGCGGGCAAGGGGGTGATCGTCGCTACAACCGTCGAGCAGGCGCTGGCGGCGGTGGACGACATCCTTCTCGACAAGGTCTTCGGCGCCGCCGGCAGTCAGGTGGTCATCGAGGAGTTCATGGCCGGCGAGGAGGCCTCCTTCTTCGTCTTCACCGACGGCAAAAATATTCTGCCTTTGGCCTCGGCCCAGGACCACAAGCGCATCTTCGACAACGACGAGGGGCCGAACACCGGCGGTATGGGTGCCTATTCGCCGGCACCGGTGGTGACCGAGACGGTGGCCGCCGAGGTGATCGAGACTATCGTCAAGCCGACCATCGCCGGCATGGCCGCCGAGGGCTGCCCCTATCGCGGCATCCTTTACGTCGGGTTGATGATCGAAGGCGGCAAGCCGAAGGTGGTTGAATACAACGCCCGCTTCGGCGATCCCGAGGCGCAGCCGCTGCTCATGCGCCTGAAGTCGGATATCGTGCCGGTGCTGCAGGCCTGCGCCCGGGGGGCGCTCGGCGGCGCGACCCTGGAATGGCACGAGAAAGCGGCGGTCTGCGTGGTCATGGCCTCGGGCGGCTATCCCGGCAGCTTTGAAAAAGGGTTGGAGATTTTCGGGCTGGAAGCGGCGGAAGCCGTTGTGGATCTGATGGTTTTTCACGCCGGGACCGCTTTTCAGGACGGCAAGATCGTCAACCAGGGCGGTCGGGTGCTCGGCGTGACCGGCCTCGGCGCGTCGGTGGCCGAAGCCATCGCCAAGGCCTACGAGGGGGTCGCGCTGATCCGCTGGCGGGATGTCCATTACCGCAAGGATATCGGGCAGAAAGCGCTGAACCGGGGCGGCTGATTCGGTCCGTGCGACCGGGATTGGCCGCTGAAATCGCTAGTAAAAGCATTTCACCACAGAGCACACGGAGAGCACAGAGAAAAAACAGGGAGTTGCAAGTAAGTATGGCGAACGGGGTGGTTTCCCGGCTGGAAGTTTTTTCCTTAGTGATTTCTCCGCGAACTCTGTGCCCCTGTGGTGATTGACTCTTTTTTAAGGTTTGAAAGTCCATTTTTTGACACCAGTGAGGAGCAAGCCATGAGTGACAAGCCGTTGGTCGGGATTCTGATGGGCAGCGACAATGATTACGAGGTGATGGCCGAGGCGGCCCATGCGCTCAAGAGCTTCGGCGTCCCCTTCGAGATGACCGTTTCCAGTGCTCACCGCACCCCCGAGCGCACCGCCAAATATGTGCGTTCGGCGAAAGAGCGGGGGCTCAAGGTGCTGATCGCCGGGGCCGGCGCCGCCGCCCATCTTGCCGGAGTGGTGGCGGCCGAATCGACTCTGCCGGTCATCGCCGTCCCTATCGACGCCACCTCCCTGGGTGGGCTCGACGCCCTGCTGGCCATGGTGCAGATGCCGGCGGGCATCCCCGTGGCGACTATGGCCATCGGCAAGGCCGGCGCCCGCAACGCCGGGCTTTTCGCCGTGCAGATCCTCGCCACCGCCGACGAATCCCTGGCTTTGCGCCTGGCCGATTACAAGGTGGAGCTGGCCAACGGCGTCGAGAAGAAGGCCAAGTCCCTCGCCGAACGCCTGGTGCGCGACGGTTTCTGATTAAAATCGCGAATTCGCTATGTTTGCCGAGGGTTTTTCTCGGACTTTGTTTTCGGGGATTTCCCTTGACAGCTCAAGAACCCCTGTATTAGTTTTTGGAGCGGACTGTTCCGCGGCGTCGCGGCGCGGAACAGTCCGTCCGTTGTTTTGTCTGCCGGAGCCGGGATGCCTGGCTCCTTTTGTTTGTTTTCCGGGGCCATCGCGCGGTCGGCGAAGGCTCCTGTCTCGGGAGTACACCATCTTGCCAGCGAAAAAAAATCCGATTGACGCCCTGTGGGATTTCTTCTGTTCCCTCAAACTGACCATCGTCACCCTCATCCTGCTGGCGGCGACCTCCATTATCGGCACGGTCATTCAGCAGAACCGTTCGCCGGAGGAATACCTCCAGCGTTACAGCGAGAGTACCTACCGTCTGCTCGATTCCCTGCAATTCTTCGATATGTACCACTCCTGGTGGTTCCTGGCGCTGCTCGGCATCTTCTCGCTCAACCTCATCGCCTGTTCGCTCAAGCGCTTCCCCCTGGTCTGGAAGGCGGTCACCCAACCCCGGCTCACGGCGGATAACGCCCTCTTTCAGACCTTCGCCAACACCGAGGAGCAGTTGGTCAAGGGCAAGAGTGTCGGCGAAGTCGGCGAGAAAATCAGCGCGTTCCTGCGGCAGCATTTCGCCGCGCCGGTTCTCACCGAACAGGACGGCGTCCTCCATTTCTTCGCCCAAAAGATGCCCTACGCCCGCTTCGGCGTCTATGTCACCCATCTCTCGATACTGATCATCTTCGGCGGGGCGATTATCGGTAATCTCTGGGGCTACAAGGCTTTCGTCAATATCGTCGAGGGGACGAGCGAAAGCCGGGTCTGGCCCCGGGGGAGCAACGCCCCCATCGATCTCGGCTTTACCGTGCGCTGCGACGAATTTTCCGTGAGCTTCTACGAAGGCTCGAACCGGCCCAAGGAATTCAAGAGCCTGCTGACCGTCATCGACGGCGGGCAGGTGATCGAGGAGCGGCGCCCGGTCATCGTCAACGATCCCCTGACCTACAAAGGGATCACCTTCTACCAGTCGAGCTACGGGCCGACCGGGGATGCCCAGATCCAGCTGCAGGCGACGGCCCTGGCCAGCGGCGAAACGGTCGATCTCAATGTCCGCCAGGGACAGCGCGTGGGCCTGCCCGGCGGCGGCACCCTGGGGGTGCTCAGCGTTTCTCAGTCCTATCAGAACTTCGGTCCCGGTGCCCAACTCGAAGTCGTCGCCGCCGACGGCAAGCGTTCCACCTATCTGGTTCTCCAGAATTTCCCGGGTTTCGACAGCCGGCGGGATGCCGCCTACCGTTTCGTGCTCGGGGATTTCAAGCAGCGTTATTACACCGGCTTGCAGGTGGCCAAGGACCCCGGCGTCTGGGTGGTCTGGCTCGGCTGTTTCCTGATGGTTGTTGGCTCGATGGTTGCATTCTTCATGTCCCATCGACGCATTTGGGTGCGGGTCGAAACGGTCGGCGATCAGGTCGGCGTCAAGATCGGCGGCAGCGCCCATCGCAACCAGCCGGGCTTTGAACTCTTTTTTGACGAATTCAAGAAAAACCTCAAATCCGAAATCGCTTCCTAAACCCGGCCGGCTGCCGTTGGAGGAATAAAATGACCAGTTCCCTCTTTTTCAATATCACGACCATCGCCTACTTTGCCGCGATGG
>CALJLX010000524.1 GCA_937982495.1 uncultured Desulfuromonas sp. | reverse complement strand
CGCGTGGGCGGCGGCGAGGCGGGCGATGGGCACCCGGAAGGGGGAGCAGGAGACGTAGTCGAGGCCGATCTTGTGGCAGAAGATGACGCTCGACGGCTCGCCGCCGTGCTCGCCGCAGATGCCCAGCTTGATGTCGGGGCGGGTGGCCCGGCCCTTTTCGCAGCCCATCTTCACCAATTGGCCGACGCCGGCCTGGTCGAGAGCGACGAAGGGGTCGGTGGGGTAGATCTCGCTTTCGACGTAAAAGGGCAGGAACTTGCCGGCGTCGTCGCGGGACAGACCGTAGGTGGTCTGGGTCAGGTCGTTGGTGCCGAAGGAGAAGAACTCGGCTTCCTTGGCGATGGCATCGGCGGTCAGGGCGGCGCGGGGCAGCTCGATCATGGTGCCGATCAGGTATTCAACCTTGACGCCGTAGCGGGCGATGACCTCATCGCACACGCGCACGGCGTTGGCCTTGAGGATTGCCAGCTCCTTCACCTCGCCGACCAGCGGGATCATGATCTCGGGGATGATCGAGTAGCCTTCGTGCTTGATCAGTTCGCAGGCCGCTTCCATGATTCCCTGCACCTGCATGTCGTAGATTTCGGGGAAGGTGATACCGAGACGGCAGCCGCGATGGCCGAGCATCGGGTTGAATTCGTGGAGGAATTCCACTTTGTTCTTGAGCACCTGGGCGGTCACGCCCATGACCTTGGCGAGCTCGTCGATCTCCGAGTCCTTCTGCGGCAGGAACTCGTGCAGCGGCGGATCGAGGAGGCGGATGGTGACCGGAAGCCCCTTCATTTCCCGGAAGAGGCCGATGAAATCGCCTTTCTGCATGGGCAGAATCTTGGCCAGGGCGCGCTTGCGCCCTTCGAGATCGTCGGAGAGGATCATCTCGCGCACCGCCATGATGCGGTCGGCATCGAAGAACATATGCTCGGTGCGGCAGAGGCCGATGCCCTCGGCGCCGAACTCGCGAGCGACCTTGGCATCCTGCGGGGTGTCGGCGTTGGTGCGGACCTTGAGCTTGCGGTACTTGTCGACCCACTCCATGAGCTGACCGAAGTCGCCGGTCAGTTCGGGCTGCACCGTCGGTACCTGGCCGAGGATGACTTCACCGGTGGAACCATCAAGGGTGATGATGTCGCCCTTTTTGATAATAACGCCGCCCTTGGCGGTGAACTGCTGCTCGCGATAGTTGACGACGATGTCGCCGCAACCGGCGACGCAGCATTTGCCCATGCCGCGAGCGACGACCGCCGCGTGGGAGGTCATGCCGCCGCGAGCGGTGAGAATCCCCTGGGCGGCATGCATGCCGTGGATGTCCTCGGGGCTGGTCTCGACCCGCACGAGAATGACCTTGAGACCGATCTTGGCGGCTTCCTCGGCTTCGTCGGCGGAGAAGACCACCTCGCCGCAGGCGGCGCCGGGGGAAGCGGGCAGGCCCTTGGCGATGACCGTCTTGGCCGCTTTGGGATCGAGGGAGGGATGCAGCAGCTGGTCGAGCTGGGAGGGCTCGACCCGCAGCACCCCTTCCTTGTCGTCGATCAGCCCGTCCTTGACCATGTCGACGGCAATCTTTACCGCCGCGTTGGCGGTGCGTTTGCCGTTACGGGTTTGCAGCATGTAGAGCTTGCCCTTTTCGATGGTGAACTCGATATCCTGCATATCCTTGTAATGCTTCT
>CALJLX010000523.1 GCA_937982495.1 uncultured Desulfuromonas sp. | reverse complement strand
GCGCACTTACCCACAGTGAAATCACCGCCCTGCTTCTGGCCCTCGGCCTGTTGCTGGCCAGCGCGCGAGTTCTGGGAGAAACGGCCCAGCGCCTGAATCTGCCCTCGGTTCTCGGTGAGATCCTTGCCGGGATCCTCTGGGGCCCGACCATTTTCGGGGCTCTGGCGCCGGAATGGAGTGCCTTTCTTTTTCCCGCTCAAGGGGGCGGGGCACTCGCCTTCGATGGCCTGACGACCCTGGCGATCGCGCTCTTTCTGCTGGTGGCCGGACTGGAGGTGGATCTTTCGACTGTCTGGCGTCAGGGAAGGGTCGCTCTTTGGGTCGCCATCGCCGGCATGTCCCTGCCTTTTGCCATCGGTTTTTCCGTCGCCTGGTCCTTCCCGGAATGGCTGGGCTACCAGCCCGGAGTCCCGCACCTGCCTTTCGCTCTCTTCATGGCGACGGTGCTGTCTATCTCCGCTCTGCCGATCATTGCCAAAATCCTCATGGATCTGAATATCTACCGGAGCGATCTGGGGGTAACGATCATCGCCGCGGCGGTTTTCAACGACCTGCTGGGCTGGCTGGTCTTTGCCATGATCCTGGGGATGCTCGGTGCCAACCAAGGCATCCCCCTGGCGCATACCTTGTGGATTACCTTGGTCTTTACCGCCTCGATGCTTACCGTCGTTCCCTGGTGTATCCATCGCATTCTCCCGTGGATTCAGGCGCACACCAGTTGGCCCGGTGGGGTTCTCGGCTTTGCTTTTTCCTTTTGTCTGATCGCCGCTGCTTTTACCGAATGGATCGGGATTCATGCGATTTTTGGTTCTTTTCTGGCTGGTGTTGCCCTAGGGCATTCGAGCCATTTACGGGAACGGACCCGAGCGACGATCGATCAGTTTGTCTCTTTTATCTTTGCCCCGCTCTTTTTCGCCAGCATCGGCCTGAAGGTCAATTTTTCCGAACAGTTCGATCTTGTCCTAACGTTGACCATTCTGCTGCTGGCGGTGACGGGCAAGGTGATCGGCAGCGCCTGCGGTGGGCGCATGGGTGGCCTAGTCTGGCGCGACGCCTTTGCCGTCGGCTTCGGTATGAGTGCCCAGGGGACGATGGGGATTATCCTCGGCGTTTTGGCGCTGCAGATGGGATTGATCAGCCACCAGGTTTTTGTCGCCCTGGTGGTGGTGGCACTGCTCACCTCCCTGATGAGCGGGCCCCTGCTGCAACGCCTGCTCGGTTTGCGCAAGGCCCGGCGCTTCTGCGCCCATGTCGGGGCCAAAACCTTCATCAATCCTCTGACCGCGTACTCCAAGGATGGCATCATCATGGAACTCGCCACCGCCGCCGCCGAGGTGGTGGATGTGGATGTCGCCACTATCAGCCATGCGGTCCGCCAGCGGGAACGCCTGATGTCCACCGGTATCGGGCGGGGGCTGGCCGTCCCGCACGCCCGCTTAGCGGGGCTAACCGAGCCGGTGGTGGTGGTGGGGTTGTCCCCGGGGGGAATCGACTTTGACAGCCCGGACGGCCTTCCGGCGCAGGTCATCTGCCTGATTCTCACCCCGGTGCAGGACGATGGCGCCCAGCTGGAGATCCTGGCGGATATCGCCTCGACCTTCAAGATCAAGGAGATTCGGGAAAAGGTCGGGGGGGTCAGCAATTTCACGGAGTTTCTCGCTCTGGTCCGAAGCGGCCAAGGGCGCTGAAATCGAAAATGAAAAAGCCGTGCTGGATAATCAGCACGGCTTTTTCATTATGGACGGAAGGGGTAGCCTTCGCTTACTTGAGCTCGGCGAGTTTGGCCTTGGCTTTGCCGGCTTCCAGATCGGAAGAGCGTCGTGTAGGGAAAGAGTGTAGATCTCGGTGGGCGC
>CALJLX010000522.1 GCA_937982495.1 uncultured Desulfuromonas sp. | reverse complement strand
GGCATGGCGTTCTCCTTAGTGAAAGTGCCATGGCAATGTATATGAAAAACCGAATACAGTCAACCCCCCGCCAGGGCCAACTATTTGAGGCGGCCGAGCAGGCGCAGCATGCCGTCGAGGCTGGTGTAGGGATGGGGCGGGCAGCCGGGAATGTAGAGATCGACGGGGAGCAGGTCGCCGATGCCGTGGTGGATTTCCGGGCTGCCGATGAAGGGGCCGCCGCTGATGGCGCAGGCGCCGGCGGCGATGACCAGCTTCGGCTCGGCGACGGCGGCATAGGTGTCGAGCAGGGCGCCTTTCATGTTTTCCGTGACCGGACCGGTGACCAGCAGGCCGTCGGCGTGGCGGGGAGAGGCGACGAACTGGATGCCGAACCGTCCCAGGTCGAAGACCAGGGTGCCGAGGACGTTGAGGTCGGCTTCGCAGGCGTTGCAGCCGCCGGCGGAGACCTGGCGCAATTTCAACGAACGGCCGAAGAGGCCGCGCATGCGGGCGTTAAGGGCGGCGACTCGCGGCGCCTCGTTCTCTTTTTGCCGCAGATCCTCGCGGCGGGAGGCGGCCAGATGGTAGTTGCCGGTCAGGCGCAACCTTCCCGCGGGGCAGGCGCGGGCGCAGTCGCCGCAGAAGAGGCAGCGCCCCAGGTCGATAACGGGGCGACCCTCTTCGAGGCCGAGGGCGTCGCTGGGGCAGGTCTCCAAACAGGCCCGGCAATCAGCAGGGCAGGCCGTTGTCGGCAGTTGCGGCAGGCCGCGAAAGCGTTCCGCCAGCACCGGCTCGACCTTGGGGAATTTGCCGGTGCGGTAGCCTTGCCGCCAGCGTTCACGGATGATTTTCAGCATGGCGCGATCCTTTTCATCCCCTTACAGATCGAATCCGCAATAGGAGAGGTTGAAGCTTTTGTTGCACAGGGGAAAGTCGGAAATCTGTTCGTTACGCAGGGCCATGGCCAAGCCGTTCCAGTTGTGGAAGGAGGGATCGACGATCTTGTAGCGGCGGAAGCGCCCAGTATCGTCGGTCAGGGCCACATGCACCAGTTCTCCGCGCCAGCCTTCGACCAGGGCGGCGGTGAAGAGGTTCGCGCCCGGTTTCCCCGGGGGGATGAGGTGCGGACCCTCGGGGAGCTTTTTCAGCTGCTTCTTGACCCAGCCCAGGGCGGCGTAGAGCTCGCGGCGGCGGATCTGGGCGCGGGCATTGACGTCGCCGTCCGTCTCCTGGGGGATGGTGTCGAAGTTGCCGCGCCAGGCGCCGGTCGGATGGGTCAGGCGGATGTCCCGACGCAGACCGCAGGCGCGGGCCGCGACCCCGACCAGGCCGAGCTGCTCGGCGGCTTCCTGGGAAACCAGGCCGACCCCCTCCATCCGCCCGAGGACCGAAGGGGTGTCGAACATCAGCTCGATCGCCCCCCGGGTATTGTATTCCACCGACTCCAACCGCTTCAGGATGAGGTCGGCCAACTCCCGGCCACAGTCGATCAGGGTGCCGCCGGGGCGGACCAGACCGCGGCCGAAACGGTTGCCGCAAAGTTCGGAAGTGAAGTTGAGATAGTCCCCGCGCAGGCGGCCGCAATAGGCGGAGGTGGGCAGGAAGCCCACATCCCCGGCGATGGCGCCGAGATCGCCGACGTGATTGGCCAGCCGTTCCAGTTCCTGGCCTACCGAGCGCAGCGCTTCTCCCCGGGGCGGCACCTCGGCCCCGGCAAGGGCTTCGATGACCTGGCAGTAGGCGGTCATGTGGCCGGTGCTGGTGTCGCCGGCGGCGGTCTCCAGCTGAAAGGGGGTGGCCTTGCGCGGGCCGCCGATGAGCAGGCGTTCGATCCCGCGATGCTGATAGCCGAGGGAAATTTCCAGATGCATGACCTCTTCGCCGTGACACTGGAAGCGGAAATGCCCCGGTTCGATGACCCCGGCATGGACCGGCCCGACCGCGACCTCATGCACCTCGTCCCCGTCGATCCGGTAGAAATCCATCTCCCCGACGAGGGGGCGGCGGTCGCTGGGACGGTTCCAGGCATCCCGTCCCGAAATCCAAGCCTGATGGAAACGCACCGGTTTGAACCAGGGGTGTCCGTCGGCAATGACCCCGTACTGCTCGGCAATCTCCCGTTCGAAGAGATGCAGTTGCGGGCATTCCGGCGTCAGCGACGGGAAACTCTCGCCGATGGCGGTCTTGAGCAGAACCAGATCCCCCTGGCGATCCCGGGCAATTAAAGCGTAGAGAGCGAGCTTGGCGGAGTCGTCTACGGCATCGGCGAAGCAGGCGGAGAGCCGGCCGCCGGCCGCGACCAGGTCGAGCAGCGCCCGGGCGTAGTCGGCATAGGGCAGGGGCCGGATGTCGGCGAGTTTCAGGGTTTCGCCGGGGCGGAAGGAAAGACAACCGTTGGGTATCATGGTTTCGCCTCCAGCAGGGCGGCGGCCTGCTCCAAGCCGATCCGCAAGGGTTCGGGCAGATAGAGCCCAAGCACCAGCACCAGGGCCAGCAGTACCAGCGGCGGGCCGGCGAGCATAGCCGAATCCCGATGGTCGGAAGGGGGCGTGTCGGCGGGCACCTCCCCCTGGGTCGCCATCAGTACCGTGCCGCCCATGCCGATGAAGACGATGGCGAGCAGCAGCAGAAAGAGGCCGCCGAGCCAGGGGTGTCCTTGGCCGAAGATGCCGCGCAGGATGGTGAACTCACTGATGAAGGGGCCGAAGGGGGGGCTGCCGGTGATGGCGAGGAAGCCGGCGATGAAGATTCCCGCCGACAGGGGCACCCGGCTCATGGCTCCGCGGACCTCGCTGAGATGCTTGCTGGCGTAGGCCCGCTGGATATTTCCGGCGGAGAGGAAGAGCGCCCCCTTGGTCAGGGAGTTGTTGACCAGATGGAGCATGGCGCCGAAGGTCGCGAGCCCGCCGATGCCGACGCCGAGGGCGAGAATGCCCATGTGTTCGACGCTGGAGTAGGCGAGCATGCGCTTGACGTCCGGCTGTTTGACCACAAAGACCGCCGCCAGGGCCAGGGAAAGCAGGCCCATGATGACCAGGGATTGGCGGGCCAGGGCGAGGTCGCCGGCGGCGGCCATGAGTTGCACCCCGCGCAGGATGCCGAGGAAAGCGACGCTGGTCAGGCCGCCGGCGAGCAGGGCGCCGACCAGGGCCGGCGCTTCGCCGTAGGCGTCCGGTTTCCAGCTGTGCAGGGGGGCCAGGCCCATCTTGGTGCCGAAACCGACGAGCAGAAAGACGAAGCCGGTGTGTAGCCAGGGGCGCGAAGAGCTGCCGACGGTGGCGAGCAGTTGGTCGAATTGCAGGCTGACCGGCTGGCCGACATGGAGGACGGCGTAGGCCGTACAGAGAATGCCGAGCATGGCCAGGGCGATGCCGACCGAACCGAGGAGCAGGTATTTCCAGGTCGCCTCGATGGAGAGCCGGTTGCGGTTGTAGTAGATGAGCGGCGCGCTCGCCAGGGTGGTGGTCTCCACCGCCACCCAGAGCAGGCCGAGATGATGGGCGACGGTGGCCAGGGTCAGGGTGCCGAGAAAGAAGAGCAGGCAGGGAACCATCGCCCGGTTGTCCCGCTGCTGCTCGTGGAAGCGCAGGTAAGCCACGGCATAGATGGAGCAGAGCAGAAAAAGCAGGCTGGTGACGATCAGCACCAGGCGCCCCAGGGGGTCGAGAATCAGCCAGTCGCCGCTGCCGGGGGGGGAGAGCGGCGTGGCCAGGGCCAGGGCGAAATGACCGGCTCCGATCAGGGGCAGCAACCATCCGGCCAGACGCAGGGGAGGGAGCAGGGCGGCGGCGACGGCGGCGACGAGCGGCAAAAGGATCAGCGCGGTAATCATGTCATTCCTTCAGGGCGGAAAGGCGTTCGGTATTCAGGGTGGAGAATTCCCGGTTGATCTGGTTGATGACGATGCCCATGACGAAGGTCGCCACCAGCAGGTCGAGAAGCACGCCCGCCTCGACCATCAGCGGCATGGCTTCGGCGAGAAGCACGCCGAGGATGAAGATGGCGTTCTCGAAGATCAGGTAGCCGAGCACCTGGGTGATCGCCTTGCGCCGGGTGCTGAGCAGCAGAAAACCGGTAAAGAGCGTCGCCAGGGCGGTGGGGATGAAGAGGCTGTCCCGGTGTTCCGCTATCAGCGGCAGGTGCTCGGCGAAGATGAAGGCGGCCGAGGTGCTCAGGGCGCCGATGAGCAGAGTCGGAATGTAGCCGATCAGCGGTTCGACCTCCCGCCGGATGCGGACCTCGCGAATGGCGCGGAAGAGCAGCCAGGGGATGAAGATCCCCTTGAGCGCCAGCGCGCCGATGCCGAGGAGCAGGCTGTGGCCGGTCGGACCGTGCACCGTCACCGGCAGCACCGAGATGATTGCCCCTTGCAGGGCGACGACGCGGATGCAGGCGCCGAGACGGCTGCTGCCCAGGGTGAAGAAGTTGCAGAGGATAACGGCCAAAAGCAGCAGGTTGTTCAGGTCGTGCATGAGTTGCTCCAGAATGTAAGTGACGTTCGGATGGTGACGAGTAACGAGTGACGAGTTTCGGGACGGAGGTTTTTCATCACTCGTTACGCGTCAACGCTCCTACTGCCTCAACAACAGCACCATGGCGAAGGCCGAAAGCAGGGTGGTGCCGACCAGCACCTGGGGGACGCGGATCAGGCGCAGCCGGGCCATGATCGATTCGACCACGCCGATCAGCACCGCCAGGGCGAGCATGCCGCCGATGAAGACGGCCAGGTTGAGCCAGAAACTCGGGTAGGTCATGGGCAGGGCCATGCGTACCAGTACCGCCCCGAGCACGAAGAGCTTCATGGCCGCGCCGTAGAGTATGAGGCCGAAGGCCGGACCGCTGTGGTCGAGGACCATGACTTCGTGGACCATGGTCAGTTCCAGATGGGTGTTGGGATCGTCGAAGGGAATGCGCGAATTTTCCACCAGCAGGACGACGAAGAGGCTGACCAGGGCCAGGCCGAGGGCCGCGCCCGCCTGGTGCCAGGCTGGTTGCAGCGTGGGGCCGAGCATGGCGCCCAGGGAGAGATCCCCGGCCAGGCGCGCCAAGACGATGAGGACGAAGAGCAGGGTCGGTTCGGCCAGGCAGGAAAAGGTCACTTCCCGGGCCGCTCCCATCCCCTCGAAACTGGAGCCGGTATCGAGGGCGGCGCCGGCGGTGAAGAAGCGGGCGAGGCCGAAGAGATAGACGAAAAGAATCAGGTCGCCGTTGAAGGAGACCGGCGCCGGAAGGGCGCCGAAGGGGATGAAGAGAGCGGCCAGGGGCGGCACGATAAAGCCGATCAGCGGTCCGGCGAGGAAGACCCAGGTGGTCGTCTCGCTCAGCACCATCTCCTTGCGCGCCAGCTTCCACAGATCGAAGTAGGGTTGCAGCAGCGGCGCGCCCCAGCGCCCGGCGAAGAGCGCCTTGGTCTTGCCGATGACCCCGAGCAGGAGCGGAGAGAGGAGAAAAAGCAGCAGCAGGTGCGACAGGGCTTTGCCGATCATGTTCAACCTCGCGACAGGGTGGCCAGGGCCAGAAGCGCGACCAGGGTCAGGGCCACATAAAGAAGATAGAAACTGGTACTGCCGTTCTGGATAACCGCACGCAACCAGTTAAACACGCGAATCGCCCCGCGGCAGACGGGGATCACGCCCCGATCGAGAATGGTGTCGGGGGTGTGGCGGGCAAACTCCGCAGCGGCCGGAAGCAGTCCCTCGGCCTTGCCCCCGTGCCGGTCCGGGCGCAGGCCCCAGCGGAAGAGATCGACCAGTGTCGCGCCGAAAGAGGAGGCGGTGTACTGCATGCGCGCCGTCGGCAGGGGATAACCGCAGCCCCAGGTCGGTGCCCGGGACGGTGCTTTACGCCGGCCGAGGCGCAGGACGAAGGCGGCGGCGGCCAACAGCAGGAGGAGGCCGAGGGCGCTCCAGCTCAGGGCGGCGGCGGGAGCCTGCTCGGCCAGCAGGGTCGTCGGCGCGGCCATTCCCGACCAGAGGGACGCCGCCGCGGCGAGCAGGGGGAAGAGCGCGCCGGGCCAGAGGCCGATGGTCAGGCAACAGCCCAGCAGCAGGCCCATGGGCCAGAGCATGCTGGTGGGGGCTTCATGGGCCTGGGCGGCGGCGGGGGTGCGGGGCGCCCCGAGGAAGGCGATGCCGAAGACCTTGACGAAGCAGGCCAGGGCCAACCCGCCGATCAACGCCAGGGCGGGAATGGCGAAGAGACTCAGCTTCAGGCCCGGGGCCCCGCCGGCCAGGGACTGGAAAAGGCCGAGGTAGATCAGCCACTCGCTGACGAAACCGTTCAGCGGCGGCAGCCCGCAGATGGCCACGGCGCCGCCGAGAAAGGCGATGCCGGTCACGGGCAGTCCGCGCAGCAGCCCGCCGTAGCGGTCGATCTCGCGGGTGCCGGTGGCGTGAATCATCGCTCCGGCGCCGAGAAAAAGCAGGGACTTGAAGAGTCCGTGGTTGATGACATGGAGCAGGGCGCCGGCCAGGCCGAGGGCGGTCAACAGCGGCAGCTCGTGGGTCCTGCCAAGGAGCGCGGCGCCGAGGCCGATGGCGATGATGCCGATGTTTTCGACGCTGTGATAGGCGAGCAGGCGTTTGAGGTCGTGCTGGGCAATGGCGAAGACCACCCCGAGCACCCCGGAAACCACCCCCAGCACCAGCACTGTCATCCCCCACCAGGCCGGCGGCGCGGCAAAAAAGCCGCTGACGCGCACCAGGCCGTAGATCCCCGATTTGATCATGACCCCGGAGAGAAAGGCGGATACATGGCTCGGGGCGGCGGCATGGGCGCCCGGCAGCCAGATGTGCAGCGGGGTCAGGC
>CALJLX010000521.1 GCA_937982495.1 uncultured Desulfuromonas sp. | reverse complement strand
TCGGGGCCTTTGTCCTCGGCGCCCTCGCCCTGGCGGTGGCCGGGGTGGTCCTCTTTGGATCGGGGAAGTTCTTCACCCCGCAGAAAAAATACGTCATGTATTTCGACGGTTCGGTGAAAGGGCTGTCGGTGGGCGCGCCGGTCGTCTTTCGCGGGGTGAAGATCGGTTCCGTCGTCGATATCGTCCTGCAGGGGGATATGGAAGAGATGATCTTCCGCGTGCCGGTCGTCGCCGAGGTCGACCTGAGCCGGTTTCAGATCACCAATGGCGTACCGGATTCTGCCGACTATCATCAGGCCTTGATCGACCGGGGGCTGCGCGCCCAGTTGCAGGCCCAGAGCCTGGTCACCGGCCAGCTCATGATCTATTTCGATTTCTATCCCGAACGCCCGGCGCGCCTCATGCCGGACAGCACCGGTTACGATCAGGTGCCGACGATCCCCTCCACCGCCGATGAACTTGCCCAGAAGCTGGAGGAGCTGCCCCTTCAGGAGCTTTTGGAAAGAACCAACGGCCTGGTCGGCGGTCTGGAACGCCTGGTGAATTCTGCGGACATCCAGGACGCGCCGCGCCGGCTGAATCTGACCATCGCCGAGGCGCAAAATCTGCTGCAAAAAATCGGTCGAGAAGTAGAACAGGTCTCATCGGATGCGCGGGAGACCATCGACGCGGCGACCGCCACCATCCGCCACGCCGACCGGGTGCTGGAATTCAAGGAGGGTGCCCCGGCGGAATTGGTGCAAAGCCTCAATCGCACCTTAGAGGAGGTACGCGTCTCGCTGGACAAATTCGATCAAACCCTCGATGTCGTAGCCAAAACCGCCTCGGACGAACGCTCCCTCTATCCGCTGCGCGCCGCCCTCAAGGATCTGGGAGAGGCCTCCCGGGCCATCGGCGCCCTGGCCGACTATCTCGACCGCCATCCCGAAGCCCTGTTGCGCGGCAAATCATCTGTGGAGGCAAAATGATCTCGAAAACTTCTCGGATCGCGCCCGTTGTTCTCATGCTGCTGCTCGCCCTGCTGCTGGGTGCCTGCGGCAAAACTCCCACCGCACGTATCTACGCCCTGGCCGCGCTGGCCGAAACCGGCCTGCAAACGTCCGAGCGCCTGCCCCGGGAAAAACGTCGGGTCGTCGCCGTCGGCCCCATCGCCCTGCCGAAATATCTCGACCATCCCGCTATCACCACCCGCGAGGGAACTACCGTTCTCAAGCGTTCGGAACTCGACCGCTGGGGCGGCTCCTTGGAGGACGAAACGAGCCGGGTGCTGGTCGAGAATCTGGAGCGCTTGCTCCCCGGCGACCGTTATCTGGTGCTGCCCTGGCTCGAATCGGCGGAAAACGACTTCCGGGCGCAGCTCAACATCACCCGCTTCGACGGCCCGGCAGCCGGGCCGGTCGAACTCAGAGCCTCTTGGCTGCTCTTCGGAGAGAGCGACAAGGTTTCCATCGCCGGCGGCACGGAAACGATCGTCGAACCCCTTCAGGGGGAAGGATACGGGGCGACGACCGAAGCCATGAGTCGGGCACTTCTGGCCTTGAGCCGCCGCCTCGCCGACGAGATCAACGGCAACCCAGGCCGCTGAGCCCATCCATGGAAAGATTTTTACCCCTTCAGCTTCTTGCCCAGGTCCGTCATGCCGTCAATCCCCAAAGCGTTTAGCCTGATTCTTCTGCTCATCCTGATGCTGCTCCTGCTGAATTTCGGCAGGGACGGCGGCGGGGAGAGGTTGCCGCGCCTATGGCGAATCATTCAGGAGGGGTTGAACCACTTCGATTTTCCGCCCGCCCCTTAAGAAAAGGATGAAGATATGGAACAACGGGTGCTCATGGTCGACGCCGCCACCGGCTTCTACAAAACGAAACGCTACGGCTTCGACCGCTATTTCGGGCCGGTGGATCTCGGCATCCATCTCACCGAGGAATACCGCAGCCTCAACTTCGGCGTCGGCGTCTTCGCCGGCTCGATCTTCCCCGGCTCGAACCGGCTGGTGGTCACCGGCTTTTCCCCCTGTTGGCAGGGCTACTACATCAGCTCCATGGGCGGCGCCGGGCTGGTCTTCGACAACCTCGGCGTCAACATGCTCAGTATTGTCGGCAAGGCGCCGGTTCCCTCGGTGCTTTACCTGAATCGCAGCCACGGCGAGGAGATCGAGGTCGAGGTGGTGCCTATCGATGCGGAAGGCGTCTGGAAAACGGGTCGTCTCGGCGTCTACGCCCTGACCGACGAAGTCTATCGCCGCTTCGGCGCGCGCTACGAGAAAGATCCGCGGATTCTCGCCACCGGTCCCGCCGCCTTGCGCACCGACTTCGGCGGCATCATGTCGGTGCCCATCAGCAAGGGGAAAATCAGCCACGTCGACACCTGGGCCGGGCGGGGCGGCCTGGGCAGCGCCCTGGCGGGGGAGCACGGCATCGTCGCCGTCATCTACGGCGGCACGGTCGTCACCGAGGATTTTCGCGATCACAAGGTGGCCGACGAGTGGTTCAAGAACAAATACGACCAGCGCCTGATGCAGAAGGATCTGGAAGTCACCACCAAGTACCGCTACGACGAAAAGCTCCAGACCGGCGGCACCTTCGGCGTCAACTACGCGACCATGGGCGGAAAAATCCTGGCGTTCAACTATCGCACCATCGACTGGAGCGAGGCAGAGCGCGTCGAGCTGCACCAGCGCTTCATCGTCGGCCACTATCTCAAACAGTTCAACGACGAGACCATCGCGAAAAAACAGCAGGCCACCTGCGGCGAGCCCTGCCCGGCGGTTTGCAAGAAGCTCAACGGCATCTACAAAAAGGATTACGAGCCCTACCAGACCCTCGGCCCCCTGTGCGGGATCTTCGACCAGCGCGCCGCCGAAAAGCTCAACCGTCACGGCGACGCCATGGGCTTCGACGCCATCTCCCTGGGCGGGGTGCTGGCCTGGCTCATGGATCTGCTCGATATGAAGGTCCTGACCCCGGAAGAACTCGGCGTCGTCCGTCTGCCCCGCTGGCAGGTGGAAGGCTTCGATCTCGTGGACGATTCGACGCACAACGCCGAGCTCGCCCTGGAACTGATCGACGCCATCCTCGAAAAACGGGGCCTTCTCGATTTTGGCGAAGGAGTGCGCAAGTGGAGCCGTATCCACTCCCGTGCCAAGGGCACGGCGCTGCACGACCGGCTGGTTTATATCGCCTTCAGCCGCCGGGGCTGGATGGTCCCCAACCAGTACTGGGTCGCCGGCGCCCTCGCGCCGATGGCGATCATGGGCAAGTATTACATGATCTACAGCCACGACTTCATTCCGCCCCGCACCCTCGGGAGGATGTGCGCGACACGGCTGAAGCAGGAGTTGATCCTCGACAACCTCGGCATCTGCCGCTTCCACCGGGGCTGGGCGGAAGAGCTGCTGCCCGAGGTCATGGGCACCCTCTACGGCGCCAAGGAATCCTTTCTGCGTGCCATCGAGGTTCTCGCCAGCCGTCTGCACAGCAACAACAGCCCCATTTTCTGGGAGTCGGCGCGGGACATCGACTATCTGCACAGCTTTCTGAAACGAAAAAAAGAGGTCGACGGGGAAGAACATCCAGAACTGGCGAGTTGGCTGGAGCGCTTCGAAAGAGGCCGGATGGAGGCGGCCCGGGATTTCTGGTACGACACCCTCAAGGGGATCGACGAAAGCC
>CALJLX010000520.1 GCA_937982495.1 uncultured Desulfuromonas sp. | reverse complement strand
ATGGAATTTCACCTCAAATATATCGATAACCGTGTCCTCAATACGCCGCCCATCGCCTTGGGGCAGGCCCAGGCCGAAACCCGGCGCATGGGCCAGATCGCCTTGGAAATGCTCGACGAAACCCTGCTCTTTTTGAAGGACGGCAACGAAAAGCGCATTGTCGGCCTGGAGAAGAAGGAGGACGTCGTCGATTTGCTGCAAAAGGAAATCACCGATTTCCTTGTCGCCCTGTCGCAGAAATCCATCACCCAGGATACCTCCCAGGAGATCGCCTCGATGATGCACATGGTCAACGACCTGGAACGGGTGGGGGATCATTGTGAAAATCTCTGGCGGTTGGGGCAGAAAAAAACCGCCCAGAAGATCTGTTTCTCGGATGTCGGCGAAGCCGAACTGGTGCAGATCGGCGAAAGCACCAAGGGTCTGCTGGAATTCGTTCTGTCCGGATTGGCCAGGGAGGATCAGACCATTCTCGAAAAAGCCCGGCATATGGAAGACAACATCGACTATCTGGAAGAATCGATGCGCAACAACCACATCGCCCGGCTCAATACCGGCGAATGCGCGGTTCTTCCCGGTCTGATCTTCATCGACATGCTGCACAATTTCGAGAAGATCGGCGACCACACCTTCAACGTGGCGCAAGCGGTGGTGGGAGAGAAATAATTGTTTGGTGCCATCGACATCGGCAGTAATACGGTTCGCATGCTACTGGCTGAAGTTAGTTCTGAAGGTCTGGCGCCTTATCGTTACGAACGCTGCATCACCCGCCTTGGCGGCGCGTTGTGCCCCATGAAGGGTCTGGCTCCCGATGCCCGGGAACGGACCCTTTGCGCGTTGCGCGCCATGAAATTCCAACTGGATGGAGTAAGTGTTCAGCGAATGCGGGCGGTCGGCACCCAGGCCCTGCGTCTGGCGGCGAACGGCACGGATTTCGTGCGCGCCATCCGGCAGGAACTGGGCATTGCCGTCGAAATCATCAGCGGCGATGAGGAGGCCCGCCTCAGCGCCCTCGGCGTTCGCCAGGCCCTGCGTCCCCGGCCCCCTTCCTGCTTGATTTTCGATATCGGCGGCGGCAGCACCGAATTCATTCTGCAGGAAGGCGAGGGGCTCCGTTTCGCCCGCAGTTATCCCTTGGGCGTGGTCCGCCTGGCCGAGTCCCCGGAGGAGCCTGGACGGGTGATCGACGGCATCCTTGAGCGTCTGCAAGAGGATCTGCGCGCAGCCGGGGTTGAAGTCGCCGACACGACCGCGCTGGTCGGCACCGCCGGCACCGTTACCACCGTCGCCGCCCTGGACCTTGCGATGACCGATTACGACTGGCGACGGGTGAACAACCACCGGGTTTCCCGGGAACGAATCGAAGACTTTCTGCACCGCCTGCGGCCCATGTCCGTGGCCGAACGGGAATCTCTTCCGGGGATGGAAAAAGGCCGCGGCGATCTCATCGTTCCGGGGCTCGCGATCGTCGCCGGTCTTCTCCGCAGGTTCCGCAAACGGGAAATTATCGTCAGTGATTTCGGCCTTTTGGAAGGAATCGTTCTTGATCTGGCGCAAGCTTCCGCAAATTGACTTTTCCCCTCCGATTGTCTATATTCGCCAAATTATCCAATTTATCCCAACCGAGGAGATCTATGTCACAGGCCATTTTGTCCGGCAACGAAGCCTTTGCCCGCGGCGCCTTCGAAGCAGGCGTGCGCGTCGCTTCGGCCTATCCCGGTACGCCGAGTACCGAAATCCTTGAGAACGTCGCCCAGTACCCGGAAATCGATTCCAGCTGGGCGCCGAACGAGAAGGTCAGCCTGGAAGTCGCCATCGGCGCCAGCTTCGGCGGCGCCCGCGCCATGGTGGCGATGAAGCACGTCGGCCTCAACGTCGCAGCCGATCCCTTCATGACGATGTCCTACATCGGCGTGCGCGGCGGTCTGGTGGTGGTGGTCTGCGACGATCCGGAAATGCACTCCTCACAGAACGAGCAGGACAGCCGCCATTACGCCCGCCTGGGCAAGGCGCCGATGCTCGAACCGGCCGACAGCGCCGAGGCCCTGGCCTTCACCCGCTTGGCCTTCGAGTTGAGCGAACAGTTCGACACGCCGGTACTGCTGCGCTCCAACACCCGCATCTCCCACGGCAAATCGATCGTCACCCTGGGCGAGCGGGTTACCGGTCTGCCTGAGCCGAAGATCGAGCGCAACCCCGGCAAGTTCGTCATGCTTCCGGGCAATGCCCGCAAGCGCCATCCGGTGGTGGAACAGCGTCTGCTCGACCTCAAAGCCTGGGGCTGCGACCACGAAATCAACCGTATCGAGGAAGGGGAGGGGGAAATCGGCGTCATCACCGCCGGCATCTCCTATCAGTACGCCAAGGAAGTGCTGCCCAAGGCCCATATCCTCAAGCTCGGCATGGTCTACCCCCTGCCGGAACAGTTGATTCGCGACTTCGCCGCCCGCTGCAAGACCCTCTATGTCATCGAGGAGCTCGACCCCTTCATCGAGGAACAGGTCAAGGCGATGGGGATCGAGGTCAAGGGCAAGGAGATTTTCCCCATCTGCGGCGAGTTCACTCCCAGCCGCGTCGCCGCCGCCTTGGGCTTGCCCCAACCCCAAGGGGTCGCGGTGCCGTCCGAGCCGCTGCCCAATCGCCCGCCCAATATGTGCCCCGGCTGTTCCCATCGCGGCGTCTTTTTCGCCCTGAAACGCCTCGGCGCCTTCGTCACCGGCGATATCGGCTGCTATACCCTGGGCGCTTTGCCGCCCCTGTCGGCCATGGACACCTGCGTCTGCATGGGCGCCGGCATCAGCAACGCCACCGGCGTCGCCAAGGCCCTGGGCGAGGCGGAACGGTCCAAGGTGGTCGGCGTCATGGGCGACTCGACCTTTCTCCATTCGGGCATCACCAGCCTGATGGACATGGCCTACAGCAACACCCCGGCCACGGCGATCATCCTCGACAACCGTATCACCGCCATGACCGGCCGCCAGGACCACCCCGGCTCGGGCCCTACCCTCCCCGGAATCGACGCCATTCCACTCACCCTGAGGCGATCTGCCGCGCCGTCGGCATCCGCCACGTCCAGGTCGTCGATCCCTACGACCTCGCCCGGACCCAGCAGGTTATCGACGAAGAAATGCGCCGCCCGGAACCTTCGGTGGTCATCACCCGCCGTTCCTGCATGCTCGACCGTCACGGACGCGGGGTCCGGAGTACGCCGCTCTTCGTCAAGGCCGAAGCCTGCACCGCCTGCAAGGCCTGCGTAAGGATCGGCTGTCCCGCCATCGAATGGCAGGCGGGCGAGGACGGCGGCAAGGGCCGCGCTTATATCAACCAGGCGCTCTGCGTCGGCTGCGGTCTCTGCCGGCAGGTCTGTAAATTCGATGCTTTTGGAGTCGGTCATGAGTCCTGATGTGAAAAATATCCTGCTCGCCGGGGTCGGCGGCCAAGGCACCCTGCTGGCCAGCGAGATCCTTTCCGAAACCCTGATGCTCGCCGGCTTCGACGTGAAAAAGAGCGAAGTTCACGGCATGTCCCAGCGGGGCGGCAGCGTGACTTCCCACGTCCGCTACGGCAAGAAGGTCTACAGCCCGCTGATTCCCGACGGCCAGGTCGACGTGCTCTTTGGTTTCGAGCTGCTGGAAACCTACCGCTATCTTCCCACCTTGCGTCCCGGCGGGGCGGTGGTGGTCAACGACCTGAAAATCATGCCCTCGACCGTGGCCATGGGGACGGAAAGCTATCCCGAGAATATTCCGGGGAAGATCCGCGCCGTCTGCCCCGAAGCCAAGATCGTCGACGGCCTCGACCTGGCCCTGAAGGCCGGGAACATCCGTACCGTCAACACCGTTCTTCTCGGCGCCCTGTCGCAACGGATGGAGATCGCCGAGGAACTGTGGCTGGCGGGCTTGAAGAAGATGGTTCCGGAAAGGTTCCTGAAGGAAAATCTCGCGGCTTTCCAACTGGGCCGCCAGGCCTGAAACCGGAGTTCCGCTTTTTGTCAAAGGGTGAGTCATGATCTGGAACGACGAATTTGAAACCCTGCCCCGGGAAGTCATCGAATCCCTTCAAGTCAAGCGTCTGCGCCAGACGCTTGAGCGGGTCAATGCAACGGTCCCCTTCTATCGGGAACAGTTCCGCAAGGCCGGGGTGACGCCGGAGCAGATCAAGAGTCTCGACGATCTGCGCCGGCTCCCCTTCACCCTCAAGCAGGACATGCGCGACAACTACCCCTACGGGCTCTTCGCCGTCCCGCTGGAGCAGATCGTCCGCATCCACGCTTCCTCCGGCACCACCGGCAAGCCGACGGTGGTCGGCTATACCCGCCGCGACATCGACACCTGGTCCGAGCTCATGGCTCGTTCCTTCGTCGCCGCCGGCGCCCACAAGGGAGACGTCATCCATAACGCCTACGGCTACGGCCTCTTCACCGGCGGTCTCGGCGCCCACTACGGCGCCGAGCGCCTCGGCGCCTCGGTCATTCCCATGTCCGGCGGCAACACCATGAAACAGCTGATGATCATGCAGGATTTCGGCTCGACGGTGCTGACCTGCACGCCCTCCTACAGCCTCTACCTGGCCGAGGTGGCGGCCGAGGAGGGGATCGACTTCAAGGCCCTCAAGCTCAAGGTCGGGATTTTCGGCGCCGAGCCCTGGAGCGAGCAGATGCGCAAGGAGATCGAGGAGAAACTCAACCTCAAGGCGATCGACATCTACGGGCTCTCGGAGATCCTCGGCCCCGGCGTCGCCATTGAGTGCATCGAGGCGCAAAAGGGGCTGCACATCTGGGAGGACCATTTCATCCCGGAGATCATCGATCCCGACAGCGGCGAGGTTCTCCCCTGGGGTGAGCAGGGGGAACTGGTAATCACCACCATCACCAAAGAGGGGATTCCCATGATCCGCTATCGCACCCGCGACATCACCCGGATCATCCCCGAGCCCTGTATCTGCGGCCGCACCCATGTGCGCCTGGAACGGATGAGCGGGCGCAGCGACGACATGCTCATCATCCGCGGCGTCAACGTCTTCCCCTCGCAGATCGAGAGCGTGCTGATCACTATCGAAGGGGTCGAGCCTCACTATCAGCTCATCGTCGACCGGGAAGAGAATCTCGATACCCTGGAAGTGCAGGTCGAGGTCAACGAACAGTCCTTTTCCGACGAAATCAAGGTCTTGCAGGGGCTTTCCAACCGCATCCGCAAAGAGATCAAGGACATGCTCGGCGTCACCTGCAAGGTGCGCCTGGTGGAGCCGAAGACCATCGCCCGCAGCGAAGGCAAGGCCAAGCGGGTGATCGACAAGCGCAAGGAACAGTGACCGTTCGCATCCAGTCAAGGGGGTACCATGAAGGTCGAACAGATTTCCATTTTCATCGAAAACAAGTCGGGGCGCCTGGCGGAAGTCACCCGGGTGCTGGGCGAGGCGGGTGTCAACATCCGCGCCCTGTCCCTGGCGGATACTTCGGATTTCGGGATCTTGCGGCTCATCGTTAATAAAACGGATGAAGCCAAGGCGGTGCTGAAAAGCAAGGGTTTCACCGTCAACAAGACCGACGTGGTGGCGGTGGAAGTGCCCGACCGCCCCTTGGGTCTGAACAGCATTCTTGAGATTCTCGACCAGGGGAAGGTGAATGTGGAATACATGTATGCATTTGTCGAGCGCTGCGGGGAGAATGCCGTCATCATCTTCCGCTTCGACAACACCGACGAGGCCATTCAGGTCTTGACCCAGGGCGGCATCACGATTCTTAAAGGTGAACGCATCTACAATATGTAGTGAGAATGGATTGTTGATTAACGATGTCTAGAAACGACCATATGCAGCACACGGCCCCGGGGGAACGTATCTGGGATCCGACGAACGAATGCATGCCCCGGCAAGAACTGGAGATGCTTCAGCTCTTCCGCCTGAAACAGACGGTGCGCCGGGTTTGGGAGAACGTCCCCTGCTACCAGGCCAAGTTCCGCGAACTCGGACTGGTGCCCGAGGATATCCGCACCCTGGCCGACCTCGCCCGGCTGCCCTTCACTACCAAGGAAGACTTGCGGCTGAACTACCCCTACGGCATGTTCGCGGTGCCGTTGCGCGAGGTGGTGCGCATCCATTCCTCCTCCGGCACCACCGGTAAACCGACGGTGGTCGGTTATTCCCGGCAGGATCTCGACAACTGGTCGGAACTGGCGGCCCGGTTCATGACCGCCGCCGGCGTCACCGAGGACGACATCGTCCACATCGCCTTCGGCTACGGCCTCTTCACCGGCGCCTTCGGCCTGCACTACGGCGCCGAACGCATCGGCGCCTCGGTCATCCCCATGTCCAGCGGCAACACCGACAAGCAGCTGATGATCATGCAGGATTACCGTTCCAGCGCCCTGGTCTGCACGCCCTCCTACGCCCTGACCATGGCCGAGCGCATGGACAAGCTCGGTATCGACCGTTCCCAGCTCTCCCTGCGGGTCGGCCTTTTCGGCGCCGAGCCCTGGAGCGAGGAGATGCGCCGCGAGATCGAAAACCGGCTCGGGGTCATCGCCACCGACAACTACGGCCTTTCCGAGGTCATGGGCCCGGGCGTGGCCGGCGAGTGCCAACAGCGCTGCGGCATGCACATCTTCGAGGATCACTTCCTGCCCGAGATCATCGACCCCGACAGCGGCGAGGTCCTCCCTCCCGGCTCCGTCGGCGAGCTGGTACTGACCAGCCTGACCAAGGAAGCCTTCCCGGTTATCCGTTACCGCACCCGCGACATTACCTCCCTCGATTACGCCCCCTGCGCCTGCGGCCGCACCCTGGCGCGCATGCGCAAGACCATGGGGCGCAGCGACGACATGCTCATCATCAAGGGCGTCAACGTCTTCCCGACCCAGATCGAGGAGGTCCTCTTCCAGGTCGAGGGCTGCGAACCCCACTACCAGCTGGTCATCGACCGGGTCGGCAATGTCGATACCCTGGAAGTGCAGGTCGAGGTCCGCGAGAGCATCTTCTTCGATGAGATGAAGAAGCAGCGGGCCTTCGTCGAAATGCTGGAGAAGCGCCTGCTCTCCACCCTCGGCGTCGGCGCCAAAGTCAAGCTGGTCGAGCCGACGACCATCACCCGCCACGAAGGGAAGGCCAAGCGGGTCCTCGACAAACGGCGGCTCTGATTTTCCAACCCATTGACTTTAAAGGATAAAATAAAATTCAAGGCGGATGAATTTATCCTTGACATTCCCGGCGCTATCGCCGATAATCCGGCCTCGTTGATTGACGGGGCGTAGCGCAGCCTGGTAGCGCACGTGCATGGGGTGCACGGGGTCGGAGGTTCAAATCCTCTCGCCCCGACCAACGAGAAAAAGGGAGTGACTTGGTCACTCCCTTTTTTTTCGGCGTGGTTTTTCAAGCCCGCCGCGAAGGATGAAGATCATGAAAGAACAGATTCAACTGCTGCTGGAAGAAGCCCTCGCCGCCCTGAAAGCCAAGGGGTTGCTCCCCGCCGACCTCGAACCGGCCATCCAGATCGACCGCACCAAGGACAAGGCCCACGGCGACCTCGCCACCAACCTGGCCATGGTCGGCGCCAAGGCGGCGAAGAAGAACCCCCGCCAGCTGGCCGCCGAGCTCATCGAGCAGCTGCCGCCGTCGAAGCTGGTGCGCCGGGTCGAAATCGCCGGTCCCGGCTTCATCAACTTTTACCTCAACCCCGACTGGCTGGCCGAGCAGCTGGAAAACGCCCTGGCCGATCCCCGCCTGGCCATTCCCGCAGTGGCCGCGCCGCAGACGGTGGTGGTCGATTATTCCTCGCCCAATCTCGCCAAGGAGATGCACGTCGGCCACCTGCGTTCGACCATCATCGGCGACGCCGTCTCTCGCACTTTGGAATTTCTCGGCCACAAGGTCATCCGCCACAACCATGTCGGCGACTGGGGCACCCAGTTCGGCATGCTGCTGGCGCACATGGAGGAGCTGCAAGGGCAGGGGGGCGCGATCGGCATGCGGCTCGCCGACCTGGAAAGCTTCTATCGCGAGGCCAAGGGGCGTTTTGACGCATCCCCCGCCTTCGCCGACCGCGCCCGGCAACTGGTGGTCGAGCTCCAGTCCGGCGATGCCCACTGCCATCGCCTCTGGCGGGAATTCCTCGACATCTCCCTCTCCCATTGCCAGCAGATCTACGACCGGCTCAACGTCGCCCTGACCCGTGCCGATGTGCGCGGCGAGAGCGCCTACAACGACGACCTGCCCCAGGTGATCGAGGACCTGGCCGCCGCCGGCCTGCTCACCGAGGACCAGGGCGCCCGCTGTGTCTTTCTCGACGAGTTCAAGGGGAAAGATGACGAGCCCCTGCCGATGATCGTGCAGAAGAAGGACGGCGGCTATCTCTACGCCACCACCGACCTCGCCGCCATCCGCTACCGTCTGCGCGTCCTCCAGGCCGACCGGCTGCTCTACTTCGTCGACCACCGCCAGTCCCTGCATTTTCAGCAACTCTTCGCCGTCGCCCGCAAGGCCGG
>CALJLX010000519.1 GCA_937982495.1 uncultured Desulfuromonas sp. | reverse complement strand
ACCTCGAAGCCGAACCGTGCCCGTTGCCGGTCGAGGCGCTCCAGGTAGGGGATGCCTTGCGGCGGGGACTTTGTCAGCAACCTGAAGCCGACGAAAGGCGGCTTTTTTTCGGGCAGCGATTTAATTATTGACGACAAATATTGCGATTTGCTAATAGTCTTCCGGTGTTTCGTCGGCCTTGCAGGCGGCGGCCGGGCCGAGTGGATTATTTAATCGGAGAAAGGAGGAGCGGGGTTGTCTTGGATTGCCGTGAATTCATAACCACTAATTGAGCATGAGGGAAAAAAGGATGAAAAAAATCGTGAGTCTGGTTATTATTACGATGTTGTTGACCTTCACCCTGTCTCGGCCCGAAGTCTTCGCGGCCCCGCAAGCTGCCCCGGTACAAAAGGCGATCAATATCAATACCGCCAATCTTGAGCAGTTGGAGTCCCTTCCCGGAATCGGTCCGGTTTCGGCTCAGCGGATCATCGACTATCGCGCCAAGAATGGTTCCTTCAAATCGGTCGAGCAGTTGGTCGAAGTCAAGGGAATCGGTGAAAAATCGCTGGAGAAGTTTCGCGAGTTGGTTGCCGTTAAGTAGCCTTGGCTGTTCGGGGTGACAAATATATCTGATGTTTTCTCGGGCCGCGCCCTCAGGGGCCGGCCCGTTTTTAGGGCGATTCGATGTCGGAAACCGATTCTTCAGGCAAAAAAAGCTGGTTTTCCCTCTGGCCGGGGATTCTTGTCCTGGTGATTCTTGGCGTGGCGGTCTGGGGCGACAAGGGAATTTTGTGCGCCCTGCGCGCTAAGCAGCAGAAGGAGGATCTGTTGCACCAGGTCCAGGCTCTGGAGGCGGTCAACCAGGAGCTGCGCAGGGAGATTGAAAATCTCAAGGCCAATCCCCGCTTTCTTGAAGGTATCGCCCGCAAGGAACTGGGAATGGTCAAGGAGGATGAGCTGATATATCAGTTTCGTTCCCAGGGAAAGATTTCGTCCGCCGATGTCTCCGCCACGAAGGCCGAGAAAGCTTCTCGCCCGTAAGGCTTTATCCTCGCGTCTGTCCCAATCCCTTCCTTGGTTTTCTGCTGTGGCTTCTGATTCCCCCTTTCTTGACAGGTGAGTTCTTCAGGAGCTAGGATGAAGCTCCGTTCCGGTAAATTTGACGTGAGGAGTCACAGGCCATGACCCAGGATGTTCCCACTCTTTGTCCGCTCTGTGCCTGGCGAGCCCATTGCGCCAAGCGTTTTTCTCGCGGAGATGACAGTTCCTTGCACTGCCCGGATTTCAGCGAGGATGTTTTGCTGCGCAAGGATCGGGAGCGTGCCCAGGCAGAGCGGCAAGGGGATCCGCGGGGCTGAATCCCGGCGGGTCAGGGGTAGCGTGGGGTTTCGCGCCGGGCCGCCGAATTTTGCGGCGGGAATGGATTTTGTCACATGTGCAGGTTTCGGAGGTTTGAATGGCGAAGCAAATGCAGTCACGCACCCAGAGGCGCATGGAGAAAAAGCATGCGATTCTGCTGGTCGTCTTGCTGCTGGGTATTTCCTTGGTCAGTTTTTTTCTGGGAATCATGGTGGGGCGGGGCTCTTCCGGGACAGCCGCGGCTCCAACCGAGTCGGTGACGCCCCCCTTGCCGGTTCCTCCTCCCCTGGCCGAATCGCTTCCCGCCGCCGAGCCCCCGCCCGCGCCGCTAGCCTCGGCGGCACCAGTCGTCGAGGAAGGCGCGGAGGACAAGCCGGCTTTGACTTTTTACGAAGCCCTGCCCAAGGGGGAACAGCCCCCCCTTGGCAGCGGGATTAATCTGCCTCCTCCGGAAAAACCGAAAGAGCCGCAAGCTTTGGCGGCTAGGCAGGAGCCGGCGCCCCTTCGCCCTCCTCCGCCGGTTCCCCTGGTTGCTGTCCCGGACGCTCCGGCCGCGTCCGCAGTCACCACGGTCGCAACCGAACCGCCCGCGCCGACGGTGAAAGTCGAAGCGCCGCCCACCCCCTTGCCCAAGCCGGTGGCCCAGGGGACATTCGTCGTGCAGGTCGCGTCTTTCAAGGCGCTTTCCGACGCCACTGCCTTGCGCGAGCGCCTCGTCAAAAAAGGGTATGGCGCCTATGTCCAAGAGGCGAGTCTTGGTGATAAGGGGGTTTGGCAGCGAGTGATGGTTGGTCCCTATGCCGGAAACGAGGCGGTTTCCCAGGTTGTGGAACGGCTGAAAAACGAGGA
>CALJLX010000518.1 GCA_937982495.1 uncultured Desulfuromonas sp. | reverse complement strand
TCATGAAACGCGGCATTACCTACGTCATCGGCCATAAAAATCCCGATACCGACTCGATCTGCAGCGCCATCGCCTATGCCCGGCTGCGCGCCCTGCAGGGGCTGGCCAACGTCGAACCGGCGCGGGCCGGCGATCTTAACCGGCAAACCGAATTCGTTCTCGATACCCTGCAGGTGCCCCGACCGAAGCTGCTGCTCGACGTCTATCCCCGGGTGCGCGACGTCATCCGCGACGAGGTCGTCACCATCGCCGGGAACGCGCCTCTTTCCAAGGCACTGGAACTCTTTCACGCCCACAACATCCGTCTGCTGCCGGTGATCGACGACGACCGGCGCCCCCTGGGGCTGCTGGTGCTGAAAAAGGTTTCGGAAAAATTTCTGGTGCCGAGCCGCGAAGCGGAAATCCGCCGGGTGACGACCTCCCCTGACTCCATCCGCCAGTGTCTCAAGGCGACGCCGGTCCATCTGGTGGATGAAGAGAAGGTGGAGGATCTCGATCTTTACGTCGGCGCCATGGCGACGGAAACCTTCCGCGACAAGGTCGCGCCCCTCGACGCCCGCCGTATCGTTCTGATCACCGGCGACCGCGAGTCGATCCAGCGGGTCGGGGTCGAGGCCGGGGTGCGGGTACTGGTCGTCACCGGCAGCCTGCCCATCGCCGCCGACATCATCGAGACCGGGCGCAAAAACGGCGTGACCATCCTCTCCACCCCCTTCGATACCGCCACCGGCACCTGGCTGACCCGCCTTTCCACGCCGGTCAGTTGCCTTATCGGCAAGGATTTCCCCTGCGTCGGCCTCTCCGACCGCCTCGACGATCTGCGACTGAAGCTGCTGCACAGCAGCGACCCCGGCGCGGTGGTACTCGACAACGAGGGGCGGGTAACGGCGGTGGCAACCAAGAGCACCCTGCTCACGCCATCGCCGATCAAGCTGGTGCTGGTCGATCACAACGAACTTTCGCAAGCGGTTCCCGGCGCCGACAAGGTGGAGATCAGCGAGGTCGTCGACCACCATCGCCTGGGAAATTTCCATACCGATCAGCCGATCCGCTTCATCAATCAGCCCTTGGGCAGCACCTGCACGGTTGTCGCCGGTCTTTACCGGCAGGCGGGGATCACCCCCGACGCCGCCACCGCCGGGCTGATGCTCTCCGGGCTGCTCTCCGACACGGTGATTCTGCGTTCGCCGACCACCACCGTCCTCGACCGCGATTTCGCCGCCTGGCTCGCCGAGCTCTCCGGCCTCGATCCCCAGGAGTACGGCCGCAGGCTCTTCGCCTCCGGCAGCGCCCTGCGTTCCTACCCGTCGCTGCGCCATCTGCTTCTCGCCGATTTCAAGGAATACCAGGCGGGGGCGCGCTCCTTTGGCGTCGGCCAGGTCGAGGTGGTCAGCTTCCACGAATTCCAGGCCATGAAAGAGGAGATCGCGGCGGAGCTGGCCAAGCTCAAGGAGGAACGCCACCTCGACACCGCCGGGCTGCTGGTCACCGACATCGTTCAGGAGACCAGCCTGCTCCTGGCCCTAGGCGGCAAGGAGTTCCCCTACGTGGTCGGCTATCCCCGGCTGGAAGAGAACCTCTACGAGCTCAAAGGCGTCCTCTCCCGCAAGAAGCAGCTCGTCCCCCATCTGTTGCGGGTACTGGAGGCCTAGGCCCATGTGGGCTGAGCTCCCCGAACTTCTTTCCCTCTGGCAGCTGGCGGCGGCCGCCGTGCTCCTCGGTCTGCTGTGCCTGCTCCTGCTGCTGATCGTTCTGGCCCTTTTCCGCCGGCAGCGGCGGCAGTGGCTGGCCACGCAGGGCGAGCTGGATAGCCGGTTCTCCCAGCTCGCCGTCGCCGATGAGCGCCTGGAGCGCGTTCTCCGCGAGGAAGGGGTGCGCGGGCGGGATGAAGCCAATGCTGCGGGCAAGGCGCTGCGCGAGGAAGTGGGCGGGTTACTGCGGGGCTTTCAGGATTCGGTGCTGCGCACCATGGCCGAGATGCAGACCTTGCAGAAAGCCCAGCTGCAGCTTTTCGCCGAACGGTTGGACGACGGCGTCCGGCGCATCGACCAGCGGGTCGAGGGGATGGCCGCTGCGCTGAAGGAGGGGATGAGTGAAACCCGCGCCGGTCTCGATCTGCGGCACAAGGATCTGCGGCAGTCCGTCGAGACCCAACTGACGGAACTGAAAGGGCAGGCGGCGCAGAGTGATCGCGCCCTGCGTGAAGAGGTGCAGGGCAGCCTGAAAAGCCTCGGCGACGGTCTGATCGCCAGTCTCGGTCGTCTCGGCGAGAGCCAGCGGGAGCGG
>CALJLX010000517.1 GCA_937982495.1 uncultured Desulfuromonas sp. | reverse complement strand
CCGTCTTCTGCTGATGTAGCGGAAGAGGAAATATCCGCCCCCGGCCAGCAGCAGGATTTCAAACAGTCCAACCCCACTGCCGCCCATGCCGCCCATGCCATCGACGGCGCCCTCGCCGGCGCCGGCAAAGCTGCTAAACAGCATGCTGCCCAGCATCCCCCCCATAATCCCGCCAGCCATACTTCTCATAAAGCCACCACCGGCTTGTTGTGGATTGGCCGTGGGAGCCGGCGCGACCTGTTGCCTTGTCGAACTCGGCTGAGCGGCGGGGCCGGCCGGCTTGGAATAACTTTGAGCGCCGCGACTTCCGGAGGAACGGCCCTTCCCGGCTCTGGCTTCGGCGTTTAGTTCAAACACCGAAACACTCAGCAATACAGCGGCAAACATTACCGTGAATACTTTGACAACCTGACTTTTCATTGTCCTGACTCCTTGAGGGTGGTTTCTGTCTGATGGGATAAAGCGACGGAGCATCCCACGGAAGGCGGAATGTTCCGTTGCCGAAAGTTCCCGAGCTCGGCACATTTGAGGATGATCTTGTCGGAATATGTAGAAGGAAAGAAGCTCATGCCGCAGGCGACGGCAAAGACGACGAGCAAGCCGCCTGGCCGCCGATGGCGCTCCCCATGGCGACCGGCAGGAGGGTTAGACAGGTGAGAAGGAAGGTGATTTTGCTCGGATTCATTCTTTAACCTCCGCGCGGTTGGCCGGCGGCGGGTAAAGAAAAAGACCTTTACCCGCCGCATTGTAGAATGCGGTGGACAAAGGTCTTGCAAGGCTCGACTCAGCGTCGGAGCTCCCGCGTCCGGGTGGCAAAGCCACCGTATTGACGAAGCACGGGCCGGAAGGTTCCGGATGCTACTCCCCTTTAACAGCTCTGGACTCTACCCATTCTCTTCCGGGATGTCAATGCCGATGGCACTCCATTTCTTACTGTTCCGGTTATTTTTTTCAGGAGAGGGACTTGCACCAGGGCTTCCAGGCACCCGAAAAGTCCATGGGCCAAGGCGACATTCTTCATTCCAATCCTTCCAACTTTTTTCGATCTTCGCCACGATTCCCATCGGTTCCGTTTAGAGAACGGAACCGATGCCCGGTGACTGAGCGAAGTCGAAGTCGTCACTGCCCCTGCGGGCGCAACCTGTCGTGGCCTTCTCCCCGGTCCTTACGCGGGCCCGGGGCGGGGGCGGTTCCCGGGGGCGGGCCTTTTTCGATGGTGATCGGGGTGAGAACGGCGCGGCGCGGGCCCTGCCCTTCGCGGTTGTTTCCGCCCTGTCCCGGTTGTTTCTGGATCCTCCCGGATTCCGGCGCTCTGACGGCGGGGAGATCCGGCTGCGGCGGAACGACATCCCGCAACCGCACGCCCCGGTCGTTACGGGGCGATTCGGGCGAACGGCGACCTTCCTCCGGTCGCTGCCATTGCTCGTCCCGTCCCGGCCGGCGCGGATTCCGCCCTTGATCGGCCGCGGGGGGCGGAGCATTCCGCTCCGGGCCCTGTCGCCAGTCCCGCCGCTCTCGATCCTGGTTCTCCCGCGACTTCCGCTCGCCGTCACGGCGCTCTCGATCCTGGCGAATCCGGTCGAAATGCCTGGGGTCGGCACTCGGCCAATCGGTCGCGGGCCGATAAACCTCGGGACGCCGGCGCGGCTCGACGGGAAAATCCCGCAGGCGCGCCGGGGGCGGGGCGTGGCGGATGACCGTGGAGCGATGGTTTAAGCCGCGCTCCCAGCGCCCGGGGTTGTACCGCCAACGGTCGTGATGGACATAACGCGGGCGACGGTGGCTGTCGATATGGATGTAGCGCTGCCGCCAGTCGAAACGACTCCAGTTGGAAAAGGAAAAGCCGAAATAGACCCCCGGCCAGAAAGAGAGTCCGACCCCGAGGCTCGCGCCCGCCGGAGTCCAGTAATAGGGGGGATAATCGGGATACCACCAGGAACCGTAGACACTGACGGGATCGTAATAGGGAACGTAGACCACCCGGGGATCGGTCGGCTCGATGATGATGGCGTCGGCGTCGGCCCAGACCCGCTGTTCGGAGGTGCTGGTAAGATTCCCCTGGGCGCGGGCCTTGGCCCTGAGTTCCTGAACCATGGCCATGACCTCTTCTTCCTGGGCGAGGAAGGCGTCGCCGATGCGCGAGGTCTCGCCGATCCGCTCGCTCATCAGGGCCAACACCGAGGGGAAATGGCAGAGCGCCTTGACGCTGGCATCCCAGTCCTGATCGAGGAGCGCTTCATCCAGCTCGTCTTCCCGCAAATCGGGATGATCCTTGACCCAGCGGTCGGCCTCGACCACTTCCACGGGATAGGTCGCGGCCATGAGCACCTGGGAAAGGAGGCTGTCGGGATAGAGGGCGATGGGCGCGAGCATCTGGGCGAGCTCTTCGCGGCTGTAGGAACCGCCGGATTCGGGCGAGTCATAATCCTCCGCCGTCGCCGTGCCTCCGCACACCAACAGGAGCAGGGTCGCGACTACCAACGTGTCCAGAATATATCGCGGGAAAGAATCGTTTTTTTTCATGTTCACCTCCCTGAAGACCGCCTCGCTGACGGTTCACGGCTATCTTTACACGGAATTATGCTCCTCGACTATGCAGGAAATGAGGAAATAGTGTGAAAATTCAAGCCGCCGTCGGGCGGAGGAGAGAGAGCGGAACGCCCGACGGCCTTGTCCTCGCCGGGATTGCCTTGGGCATTTTTCCATGACGCCGCTCTCCCGGCGCGGGAGGGCGGCAGGCGCCTTGATTTTTCCCCGGTCCCGTGGTAGAAGCAGGTGCTTTTCGCCCCCGGCGCGGGGGTGGGAGAGGCCGCCTAAATCCAGCCCGAGTAACCCCGGGCCACTTTTTTCTTCCGCCGGAGAATCCCGTGAGCTTCCCACTCTCCATCGTCCTCGCCTACCTGATCGGTGCCATTCCCTGCGGCATCGTCCTCACCCGTCTCTTCGGCAAGGAAGACATCCGCCAGGCCGGCAGCGGCAACATCGGCGCCACCAACGTCTACCGGGTGGCCGGTCGCGGCCTGGGCATCGCTACCCTGATCGGCGACGCCCTCAAGGGGGTGTTGCCGACCCTTTTCGCCGCCCAGGCCACCGGTTTTTCCCCCGCGCAGGTCGCCCTGATCGCCGCCGCCACCTTCCTCGGCCATCTCTACCCGGTCTATCTCGGCTTCAAGGGGGGCAAGGGCGTGGCCACGGCCCTCGGCATTTTTCTGGTCCTCTCACCCAAGGCGGTGCTCATCGCCTTCGCGGTCTTCGCCCTGGTCCTGTGGAAGTGGCGCTACATCTCCCTCGGCTCGATCAGCGCCGCCGCCGCCATCCCCTGGCTGGTCCTGGCCTTTGAAGGCTCCGCCTGGCTCTTTGTCGCCACCCTCTTCATCGCCGCCATGGTCATCGTCCGCCACCGTGGCAACATCGAGCGCCTGCGCAACGGCAGCGAAAACAAGTTCAACTTCTGATGCTCCGTCGCCACCAACTGATCGCCGTCCTGGCGGCCCTGCTCATTCTCGCCCTGAGCCTGCCGGTCCTGCATGTGCGCCGGTTTCTCGACCGGCCGGTGGCGCCTGCGCAGCGGCGGGTGGTGGAAATCGCCCCCGGCGCTCCTTTCGCCCGGGTCGCCGAGGAGCTGGCGACCGCCAGCGTCGTCGCCGATGCCCGCCTCTTCAAGCTGCTGGCCCGCTGGCGTGAGGCAGCCCAACGAATCAAGGCGGGGGAGTACGCCTTTGAAAAAGCCGCCACCCCCGAGGAGATCCTGGAGCGTCTGCTGACCGGCGATGTGCTCCTCCATCCCTTCACCGTCCCCGAGGGCTGGACCCTGCGGGAAATCGCCGGCCGCCTGGAAGCGGAAGGCCGCGGCTCCGCCGAAACCTTCCTGCGCCTGGCGCGGGCGCCGGAAAGTCGCGAACGCCTGAAGATCGACGGACCCTCCCTGGAAGGCTATCTTTTCCCCGAAACCTACCAACTGACCCGCGATATGGACGAAGCGGCGCTGATCGAGGCGATGCACAGGGAGTTTCGACGCCGGTTGACCCCGGAGATCCTTGCCGGGGCGAAAGAGCGGGGGCTTGGGCTGAAAGAACTGGTGATCCTTGCCTCCATTGTCCAGAAGGAAGCGGGCCATCGCGGGGAGATGCCCCTGATCGCCTCGGTCTTTCTCAACCGCCTGGCGGCGGGGATGCCGTTGCAGGCCGACCCGACGGTGATCTACGGCATCGAAGACTTCGACGGCAACCTGACCCGTCACCATCTGCAAACGACCACCCCCTACAACACCTACCGTATTCCCGGCCTGCCCCTCGGTCCCATCGCCAACCCCGGTGAAGAAGCCCTGCGCGCCGTGGCCTTTCCCGCCCAAAGCGACTATTATTATTTCGTCGCCAAAGGGGACGGCACCCACATCTTCGCCAAAACCCTCGCCGAACATAACGACAACGTCCGCCGCTATCAGCTCAAGCGCTGAAAACTACCGCTAAAGCTCCCCGCCGACACTTATTTCTCCAATGACCAGGAATTTTCTGGCTCTCCTGAACGAATCCGTTAATAATCCAGTTTATTCCCCTTTATCCGCCATGGGCCGATGACGCTGCTCTTTCTTCGACATCTCCTGGGGCTGTTGCTCACGCTTTCCGTTGCCCAGTCCGTGGCCGGTTGGAAGCTGACCGATTACCTCGCCGGGCACGTCCTGCGGCCGGCCCTGATCCGGCTCGTCGAGTACGCCCTCGACGGGGAGGTCCACCTCGCCCGCATGGAGCTCTCGGCATCCCGCCTGACGGTCGCGGAACTGGCCATCGCCCGTCCCGAAGCCTTCACCATCCACGTCGCTGAACTGGATATCCGCTTCAGCCTTGCCGGCCTCTGGCTGCGGCGGATCGACGCCGTTCGCCTGCACCAGCCCCGGGTCGAGTTGGCCGGCCTGCTTCCCCCCTCGGGCGAGGACTCTCCGGGGTTTCCCGCCATCCCCCCTTTCGAGATCGCCCTCCTGCGCATCAGCGACGGCGCCCTGACCGTGGCCCTGGAGGAGCAGCGCTGGGAAATCCGGGACCTGCGTCTCGACCTGCACGGCACCCACCGGCCCCGCTTCGAAGCGAGCGCCCGGCTCGGCGGCGAGCCGGGCCTCCCCCTGGTCCTGGCCGGGGAAGGCAGCTGGGAGGAGCGTCCGACCCTGACCATCGGTCGCTTCGACTGGGACGGCACCCCCTTGCTCGACGATCCCTTGCGTTTCCAACTCGACCGCGCCGGCGCGAGCGTCGCCGGACGAGCCCGCCTGCCCCGACTGAACCGGGCGGAACTGGAACGGGTCGCCAAGACCTTGGCGCTCCCCCTGAACCTTCCCGAAGGTTTCGACTTCACCGCCGTCAACCCCGAGTTGGCCGTGGCCCTTCAACCGGGCGGGCTCGAAGTGTATATGGCGATCCCCGCCGCCGATGTCCGCCAGGACCAAAAAAAACTCACCTTCGAAGCCTTCAGCCTGACCCTGCGCCGACAGCAGGACCGCAGCTGGCGGGGCGAAGGTCGCCTCACCCTGGAACAGCAGGCGCAGACCACCTTCACCGCCCGCTACGACGCCGATGCCCTGAGCGGCGACTTCGATTGCATCCTCACCGACAGTGGCGCGCTCCTCGCCCGTTTCGACCCGGAACTGCGCCGCCAGGTGACCGGCGGCGGGGTGCTCGACGGCAAGTTTTCCTGGTCCCCCGAACAGCTTTCGGTTCAGGCCAACTTCACCGGCCGTCCCCTGCCCGGGCGGGACGACGGCTATCTGCTCGACATCGCCCCCCTACAACTCTGGCTCTCCCTCCAGGGGCCGACCGACCGGCTGAAATCGGAAGGGCGCCTGCTCTTGGACAAACGCCCCCTTTTCAGCCTGACGGGAACACTGAGCCATTGGCGCTGGCGGCTCGAACCCCTGGCCGTCGCCGACCTGGCCCGACTGACCGGCGCCGGCCGCATTCCGCAAGCCTTGCTGAGTCTGGGCGGAGTGGAGGGCGGCGGCGAACTGAGCCTCCCTCCCGATGGGGGCGTAAGTGGGCTCTTCGACCTGAAAGCGGCGGCCTTTGCCCCCGCCGGCCTGGAGGCCGAGGCCCTTTTCGCCAGCGGCGAGTTCCGGCACAAACCCGCCGGCACGGACATCCGCGACCTGCGCTTTGCCGCGCGTCTGCGCGCCTCCGACCTCGGCTCGGG